>CANPWF010000031.1 GCA_947581885.1 uncultured Clostridia bacterium | reverse complement strand
CGTGCCGCCCAAGGAATAAACAGAATAAGGCGGGGCGACTCGAATACTCGCCGCCTATTACGAGCGGCGACTATTCGTCTCGGAATGACGTGGCTTATAGCCGTCCGTACTCCAACCCCTTTCGGCGCGGAAGAACGCCGCGCCACTTCCCCCAAAGGGGGAAGCAAGAGAAGGTCGTTCCTCCCAAAGGGGACAGCGAGGAAAAAGAGGAATGGCATAATTATAGTGGTTGGAGTGCACTTCTGTTTCCGCTTCCCCGCCTCGATCGCGTTTATGGAAATTTTTCGAAAATATTACCCGTCCCCGTTTACAATCGTTTACGGTTGTGATATAATACGGGCATGGCTACTTCCTATAATCTTAAAGAAATCTATGGCAACTCGATCTCCTCGCTCTCTTCCCGTCGGGACGAAGTGGAAGCGCAGTTCTGCGCCCGCTATCGCAGCGTCCCCGAGAAGTGGTTCTCTTCCCCCGGGCGGGCGGAAGTGGTGGGCAACCATACCGACCATAACCTCGGCAAGGTGCTCGTCTCCGCCGTCTCGTGCGATATCCTGTGTGCGGCTTCCCCGCGGGAAAAGACTGCGGAGATCGTCTCCCTCGGCTTCCATGCCGTGCATATCGATTTGGACGACCTCGATCCCCATCCGCGCGAGAAGGGCAAGTCCGCCGCCTTCGTGCGCGGCGTGCTCGCCTATTTGAAGAAGCACGGCTATGCGATCGGCGGGTTCGAGGCGGTATCGCACAGCAATATCTTCCGCGGGGCGGGCGTTTCGTCCTCGGCGGCGTTCGGGGTACTCATCGCCCAGATCGAAAACGTCCTGCACCTCGGCGGGGTGCTTACGCCCGTGGAGATGGCGAAGGCGGCGCAGTACGCCGAAAACGTCTACTTCGGCAAGCCGAGCGGACTTTTGGACCAAATGGGCGTTGCCCGCGGCGGACTCTCGGCGATCGACTTCGAAAACCTCGCCGATCCCAAGTGCGAGAGCGTCCCCGTGCCCGAACGGTACACCTTGGTGCTCACCAACACGGGCGGGTCCCACGCGGGGCTCACCGCGCACTATGCCGCCATCAAGGATGAGATGTTGAAGGTCGCGGCGCACTTCGGCAAGAAGCACCTGCGCGAAGTCCGCTATGCGGATGTGCTCTCCGAGATCAATCCTCTCCGCTCCGAACTCGGCGAACGCGCCGTGCTCCGCGCGATGCACTTCTTCGAGGAGAACGAGAGGGTGGACAGAGCCGTTGCCGCGCTCCGTGCGGGGGACGACAACGCCTTCCTCGAACAGGTACGGGCGAGCGGCGAGAGCAGCCTGAGGTGGCTCCAAAACTGCTGCGTGCCCGGAAAAACCGCGCAGCCCTTCGTGCTCGCGTTGAAGATTTCGGAAGGGCTCATGAAAGAGGGGGCTTTCCGCATGATGGGCGGCGGCTTCACGGGCACCGTGCTCGCGTTCTGCAAGAAGGGCACCGAGCGAGAATACGGCGAGGGCATGGCGAAGGTGTTCGGCTCGGACAGCGTGTTCTACACCGATATGCGCCCCGTCGGCACCATCGAACTCAACTTTTAAGGGGTAGAAAATGATCACAACGAGGATTTTCGGGCACACGGCGGACGGAAGGGAAGTGCTCGCCTTCACCTTGCAGGACGGGGCTTCCCACGTCACCGTGCTGAATTTGGGCGGCACCGTGCAGAGCGTCGTCGTTCCCGATAAAGAAGGGGCAACCACCGATGTCGTGCTCGGGTACGACAATGTGGAGGGTTACGAGAAAAACGGCGGCTACATCGGCGCGATGGTGGGGCGGTTCGGCAATCGGATCGAAAAGGGCAGGCTCGTCCTCGAAGGGAAGGAGTACTCCCTCTGTTGCAACGATAACGGCAACCACCTTCACGGGGGGAAGGTCGGCTTCGACAAGAAGATATGGGAGCATACGATCGACGGCGACGACCTCATCTTGTCCTATGTTTCGCCCGACGGCGAAGAGAACTACCCCGGGACGCTCTCCGTCCAGATCAAATACACCTTCAAAAACGGCGAGCTCTCCTTCTTCTACCGCGCGACGACGGATAAGACGACGGTCGTCAACCTCACCAATCACAGCTATTTCAACCTGAACGGCGCGGGAAACGGCACGGTGCTCGATCATCTCCTCTCGATCAAGAGCAAGATGATCGTTCCCACCGACGAGACGCTGATCCCGCACGGCGGCTTCCGCATGACCGACCAAACGCCCTTCGATTTCAGCTCCCCCAAACGCATCGGGAAGGACATCCGGATGGACGATATCGACCTGCGCCGCGGAAGCGGATACGACCACTGTTTCGTCCTCGGCAAGAGCGGACGGTATAGGAAATGCGCCGAAGCACTCGGCGATCGGACGGGCATTCGGATGGAATGCTTTACCGATCTTTCGGGCGTGCAGCTCTATTCGGGGAACTTCCTCAACATAGAGGGCAAGGGCGGGCACTACGGAAAATATGCGGGCTTTGCCTTCGAAACGGAGATGTTTCCCAATAACGTCAACGTCCCCGAGTACGCGCTTTGGGGAAGTTCCGTCCTCAAACGGGGGCAGACTTTTACCTCGCATACCGCGTATAAATTCAGTTGAATGTGATCGATTTTTGAAGGTCCATTCTCACTTTTTCCGCCCCCATTGGGCGGTTTTTGTGTTTTTGAGGGGGGGAATGAGTGTACGCAACCGTATAAATACGTCACCCTGAGCCGCCGCTGCCCTTGCGGCGTGTCGAATGGGTCACCGCAGTTTTAAGAACATAAGTCTAAGGTGATTCCTACTTCGCGCAAGGACGCGCTCGTGCCGCCCAAGGAAGAAACAGAATAAGGCGGGGCGACTCGTCCCTGCGGAAGGGCACCGCAGGGACGGCTCGACATGACGTTATTTTATAGCCGTCCGTACACTCGGGCGCACGTCCATCCTTCAACGTTGTTCAGGATGACGTGCGCCCCCCCTGCGGAGTCCCGCACGTCATGTTGAGCATCGTCGAAACATGGACGTGCGGAACGCCTTCTCTTCCCCCCGAAGGGGGGAGCCAAGGGGGCGGAAACAAAACAAAAGCGAAAATTGTGCGAAAAATTTCGAAAAAAAGTGCGACAAATGCGCGGAATTGTTGACATCCTGCATAAAATGTTATAAAATGTAGCTTGTCGAGTGCATAGGCCGAGTCGGTCGATGCACATTTTCCGCTATCGTGCGTGCGCACGCGATATACGCGCAACACGCGAAAGGGCCTCTTCCCGAAATCGCGGGCGTTCGAAAAACGTTCCGAAACGTTCAAAGAGAAAAAGAGGCGAACATTCTCCGAACGAACGCAACGAGCGGGGGAAGCGTAAGAGGCGGAAAAAAGAGGGAGCACATGGCACTTCTCAGACGAATGAACACAACTTCAAAACGCGCACGGCGCGGATTCACTTTGGCGGAGCTGTTGATGGTTGTCGCCATTATTGCCATTCTCGCAGGGATCGCCTTCGCCTTTATCAACCCCAAAGAGATCGACTATATCGAATACGACCGCAGCGCGGAAGCGATCGCCGTCGCCGCACAGAACCGCTTGACCGAGATCCGCAACGCGGGCGATATGTCGCGGCTCCGCACCATCGGGGAATCGGATACCAATTCGAGTGCGGCGGCACGGGCTGCCGACGCGGATACGTCGGGCGGCTACCGCTATATTTTCAACTATATCGTCGAAGAAGGCACGATCAAGCGCAATGCCGATATCTGCTACCTGTTCCCGTTCGGTTCTCTCGAAACGAAGATTTCCGAACACTACTTCGCCGTCGGATTCCAATCGGATACGGGGCAAGTGGGCGAAGTGTTCTACTCCGAACAGCCCTTCGCACAGGCGACGGTCGCCTATCTCAAAATTTTAGCGTCGAGCGAAGAACAGCGCAAGACGGATAACGTCGGCTACTATGCGGGCACGTGGGACAGTGCGGAAGTCGCTTTCGCCAACCTGCCTACGCCGCAGATCTCGATCGTCAATTACGAAGAACTCACGGTGAACATCTATTTGCCCGAAGTCAAGCAGTTGCAGGAGATGGGCAAAGAGATCGGGTTCATCATTTCGCTTGCAGACGAGGGCGGGCTCGCATACAGCGGCTACGACGGCGTTGCCCCTCTCGACATCACCCAAACGGCGATCTATTCCACCTTCCAACTCGGGCAGAAAGTGGGGGCAGACAACCCGAACGGCCCCGTCGTCCAAGCGCAGACCATCGAATCGGGCGCGACGTATTCCTTGGTTCTCGACACGGTGAAGCCCTGCGAAACGCATATGATGATGCGGAATCTCTCGAAGGACGGCACGGGGGATGCTCCTTGCGGAGTGTTTGAGGAGTGGGTGAAGCGTTCGGGCGCGTTCCAAAAGCCCTACCTCCTCGGCGACAATTCCCTGATCACCGTAACGGTGTATTGCCTGACAGGGGAAACGGCTTCCACGTTCCCCGTCGATCCGACCTTTATGACCCGTTCCGCCTCCGTGAAGTTCAACGGTTGGTTCAACACTTGCGAGCAAAGAAAAGCCGATTCCACCGATAAGACGGTGGACATCGCCTGCGGCAGGCATTTGCAGAATTTGGGCAAACTCACCGAAATGCAGAAAAAACTCGTCCCTGTCGCCCCGAAGGCTGTTGATACCAATGGCGACGGGCGGTATGAGTACGAAAAATACGATCTCGGTATGGCGGATGCCTACACCGAGGGCACGGAAGAGATCGATCCGCACATTCATAAATACGTGAAAGATCCCACGGGAAGTGACGGCAGTTACTATGAAAAAGATGCAACAACCGGCTATCTTGTTGCAAAAGACGGCTATGTGGTAGATGGCTACAATTATTATAAGTTCGACGTGTTAACCGACGGGAGCAAAAAAACGCGTTATGCTTTGGTAGACAAAGACGGCAAGCCGATCGAGGGCAAGGACTATACGATAGATGCGGATAACCATTATCTGTATATAGGCGAAGGTAAAGAGAAAGAACGGATCCCCGATCCGCTCTATCAGAGCGATTTAGACCCCAACACCTATTACGAGGACATTTCGCAGAAGTACGTCTACCGCAGCGTTGTGCAGACGGAGATCAAGCTGGCGAATCAGGTCAATGCGATCGATTTCGACAGTTCGGATTGGAAGGACAAAGGGAAAGACATTCCTTTCACTCCTATCAATTTGCCCTATAATTTCTACTATTATGGGAACTACCTTACAATCAAAAACCTCTATGTAAACGCGCCTTTCTATGCGGGGCTGTTCGGCTATGCGTATCATCCCCGCCTCTACGATATTTTGCTCGTCAATCCGTCCGTGACATCGCAGGTGCCCGCTAACCTTGCCGAAATTTTCGAAATAGGCGTAGGGGGACTGATCGGGACTTCGCGCGATTCTTCGCACATCAATAACTGTCAGCTCTATATGACCCCGCAGGCAGACGGCACCTATGATACCAATCGCCGCGTGCAGGGCGAATGCTACGTGGGCGGGCTCATCGGATTCTGCGAGGACGAACACATCGAGAACTGTTCCGCCTCCGTTTATACGGGATATATCAATGGGGCGGGGAAACTTTCGCAATATGTCGGCGGGCTTATCGGTTGTATTACGGGCGACAGCGAATTGACGAACTGCTATGCTGCGGGCAATCTCACGGGGAAATATGTCGGTGGGCTTGTCGGCTATATCGTCGAGGACAGCGACCCCTCGGGCGACGATTACCGCATTGAAACTTGCTATACGGCGGGACATATCGAGTTTGCGGGAACATCGGCGGCGGGGCTCATCGGACGTATCACCGAGCGCGCGGGCAATATAAAGTCCGCTTTGAGCGCATACGGCAACTATTGCGTCGTCATCTATGGTATAAAGAACGGGAATGTCTATAAATGGGAGACCGACGCTCCCATCTACGGCACCTTTAAGGGGGACGGCTACGAATGGATGGGCACAAGCGATAAAGACGGCGCATATTACGATGCCTACCTGAAAGGCGAATTCGGAGGAGGCAGTTACTTTGCGGGTGCCGTTTTCAAAAATAACAGCAAGAACTACTATATCGCGCAGAGAGGGATCACGTATTCGGGCACCTCTTATTTGAAAACAGAGGGGCAGACGAACACCGTTCAGGGGATCATCGATGACATCAAAAAGGGCAAGAGCGAGGATTTAGCAACGCTGAAAAAGACGGTTTCCGACGCGCAAAACAAGCTGTATTATCTCAAAAAACTGCAAGCCCTCGAGGAATTGAACGAGTTCATGCTCGAAGTCATAGACACGGTGGAGAAAGAGCCGAGCACCGACGCGAAAGGAAAGCAATATGTCAATGACCACTTGCTCGGGCTCGAAGAAGACGGTGCGGAGATGCACAGCAGCACAAGCGGCTATATCAAAGTGACGGCATCGCAGGCACTCCATGCTATCTACGACGGCACGTTTACCGACGCGAACGATAAGTCTTATACCAATCAGACGATCACGTACGAAGGGAAAAATCATAACGATTGGCTCAAAGGTACATCCAAAATCGATACGTATACGTTCATGGGCTTCTATAATGCGCTGAAAACAGCGTACGAAAAGCTGATGACGACACCCGACGACGCGGATTCATTGGCTATGGTGAAGCGGATCCTCGGGGAAGATACGGGGGATACGTCCAAGCAATTCTATAAGGATGGGCTATTCTATAAAATTTTCTACGTACGGCTGTTTTACAGTATCTTTGGCGACATGAAAGATTATTATGAAGATACGGTGAATGATAAAAACGGCGAATTGCTCTTCCGCCATTACCGTGACGATTACGCCGACAGAGGATTTTTAAGACTACTCTGCGACCTCGGTATGTCGGAAAAGGGGCGCGAGAATATGCTCTATAAGGCGCAGATCAAAGAGCTGGAAACCGCACTCGACGCGTTGAAAGAGTATACGAAAAGCAGCTCGGGCATCATCGCACAGTGGAAGAAGAGCACGAGCCATCAAATGTACAAGTATGCCGATACGGTTAGCGGTTATGTTACCGCGGCAAAGAAGGCGGCACAGTCCATTTACGACAATTTGAATAAGTCGGATTACACGATCTCGAAGTTGGAGGCGGATATTGAAATCGTCGAAGATAATCTGTATGAGTTGTACAGGTTTTACGATGAGACAAAGGTCGGTAAAGATGAAAACAACAATTCGATCTATATCAAGGATCTCGTGGACGTGATCGACGACAAAGGCCATACGGGCGATATGCGTAACTTGCGCGATGTTTTGAACGATTACAGGAGGGCGGCGTATTTGTGCGGCGCGTCGTACAATTCGGGCGTGAGCAGAGAACTCGATCTCTTGGCGAAGAGACTCGGCGAAGGGGGCGCGAATGTCTCCGCGCTCGTGGACGAATTCGTACAGAACGCAACGGAACAGCTCAACAACGATTCGGGTCACCGCCTGAAAACCGCGACGGAACTTCGCAATGCCGCAAGGGGATACGACGACGGCGTGGACGGGAGCGAGAAATCCGATCACCTCGGCTTTATGTACGATTACGGTAACCCTTATCTCAGTAGCAGCGGCAGAGATAAGAACCCCTATACGTCCCAACAAGGTTTGGAGGGCGATTACTATGTAGATCTCGATAACGGCATCTATAATAATGTATTCCCGTATACCGTGAGTCCGTTTACGAGGTTCTATCCGTTCCCGCTTGTGTACGGACGGGAACTCGAAACATCGGGGGATCGTCCGCTCTACGCGCTCTTCCACTATGGCGATTGGCTCACCGAGGACCTTTGGGCGTAGCAGGAGCCCGTCGCCGCGGCAATGAACGAAGTGTACGCGGAGATGAATTCCATACAAGAGGAATTGGCGAAGATCAACGCGCAAGGCAGTGACTATGCGGGGATCTCCAAAGACAGCGTTGCCAATCTCTCCACTGCGATCGAGAATTGCGAGGCGGAGGTGCAGACGATCGCCGCATTGTCCGAAAAACTCAATGGTTATATAACGCAGTTGAAAGGTATCGTCGCAAGGATCAAGGAACTCATCAACTAAGCAACATCAAACGGGTGATATTTGTGAAAGTGTTTACGGCAGTAAAACGGAATTTCAGGCGCGGAGCGTCCATTGTGATCGCACTCATCGTGTTTTTGCTGTGCGGTCTCGCGGGCGCGACGGCTCTCATCATGGCTTCTTCCAATGTCGGCCGCTATGCCCATTCGGAGGAGCAGGAGTACTATACCGTCTCTTCCGCCGCGCTCGTCCTCGTCGATATGCTCGACGGGCTCAACTATACCTCGCAGACGGTGAGCTATGAATACATCCGCGAATGGAGGTATGAGAACGACAAGCGCACCGAAACGGACAGCTATCGGCTCACCGTTCCGATGCTCGGCGAAACCGCGGAGACGACGGGCATGGGCACAATGAAAGGGGCTTCGACGCTCAGCTCTTCCTCTCATTTCAAAATGGTAGACGCGATCCGCAAGCAGTGCGATAAGGTCGTGCCGCTCTTCGTTCCCGCCGAGTGGTATGCCCGCGTTGCGGAACAGGCGGATTCCCCCAAAAAGCCCGATACGGTGAGCTCGATCTCCTTCCCCTTCTCCGTCTCGTTGAAGGACAACACGGCGGTGAACGAGGTGAAGGCGACCCTTCTCATGAACGCCAACTTCGACTTGGTGCTCACCTTCTACGGCGGGAAGGGGGAATATTCGATCACCGTTTTCTGGAAGGCGACGATCGATCCCGTTCAAAAGGCGAATACGCCCAAAACGGATTACTTAACGCCCGAGGGAACGGAATACAGGGACGGCAAAATGACCCAGATCAACACCTATCAGGCGGTGGTTACGTGGTCGAGAGAGAATGCGACGATATCGAGAGGGGAGGCGATTCAGAATGCGGCTACTTAAACGGTTGAAATCCAAGAGAGGGGAATCCTTGGCGGAGATCCTTATCGCCGTGCTCATCGCCGCGCTCGGGTGCATGCTCATTGCGACGATGTTCGTCTCCGCGTTCTCCCTGAACAAACAGGCTTCCGATATGGACGACGCGTTCTATCAGTCGATGTCCGATACGGAAAAGGTGTACGAGAGCAATTCTTCGGGCAGCGGGAAGATCGTCATCAACGAGGACGACGGGGTGGATAACGACGGCGGGCTCGAAGTGGACGTGGATATCTATGGCGAAGGCAAGAACATCACCTACAAGAGGAGTGGCCACTGAAATGAAGAAACTGCGGAAAAACAAGGGATTTACCATGGCGGAACTTCTCATCGCCGTGGCTGTTCTCGCAGTGTTCGTTTCGATGGCGATCGTCGGCACGTCCGCCCTCTTCGGCACGGGGGAACAGATGTCGGCAGTCGCCAAAGCGGCGGTGCTCGGCTCCGACGTGATGAAGGCGGTCACCAACGAAGTTCGTTTCGGCGAGAACTTCTCGGCGAGCGATACGTCGATCACCTACAACAGCACGACGTACGGCGACGGGTGCTTCATCTCGCTCGACGAACAGGGGCAGCTCGTGATCGTGCAGACCTCCAAAGCCGCCGGCAACGAAGGGGGGCTTGTCGAGAGCAAGAAGAATTTCTATCCGATCGGCTCGGCGGCGTATGATGAAGTCCGGATCAAGTCCATCGTCTTTTCCATCGACGAGACGAGCGGCAGAGAGGGGGAAGCCCCGCGGCAGGCGATCACCTGCACGCTCTCCATCACCGCCAACGGTACCGACGTGCTATGGGAGAAGGCGGCGACCGTCGTTCCCCTCGCCCAAAAAGTATAAAAAAATCTTGTTCCCATTCGCTCCCTTCGGGGAGCGTTTTTTTGTAAAAATCCGACCCCATGTTGCGATTTTATGCCGCTTCGGTGAGTTTTACGGCGAGGACGGTCATGTCGTCCTCGGCGTTCCCGTGATATTTCGAGAGGGCGGCGGAGAGGATCTGTTCGGAGAGGGCTTGCGGGTTCAGAGGGTGCAGGGCGGAGAGGAAGGAACACAGTTCCGCCGTCGAGCCGAACGCCGCCGTCACGCCGTCGCTCATAAAGATGAGGAAATCGTCCCGCTTCATCTCCACGCGGAGGGTGGCGGGGTGCACCGCTTCGAGCATCCCGATGGGCAAACTTTCCCCTTCGAGGACCCGAAGTTCTTCCCCCGAGAGCAAAAATCCCGCGGGCGAGCCGATCTTCACCACGTCCGCTTCCCCCGTATCGAGGTCGACGGCGGCAACGTCGAGGCAAGAAAAGCTCTCTTCCGAAGAGAAGGCGACGAGGCGGTTGACCGTGCCGAGCACCGTTTCGGATGGCATCTTCGCCTTGTAAAAACTTTCGAGGAGGGAGAGGGTGCGGTCGGACACGGCGCGTGCCTCTTCGCCGCTGCCCATGCCGTCGGAGAGGGCGACGAGGAACCTTCTCTCGTCGATACGGAGCACGGAGTGGGTGTCGCCGCTCGCGATCTCCCCCTTCTTGGGGCGGGCGGAGATGCCGAAAGTCGCGTCGAATTTGGGCTTGCGTTTGAGGACGAAACAGGCGCGATCGGAGGAGATGGGGATCTTGTCGGCGAGGGACAGCGGCGCGTGAAGTGCCTTCCCCGCCACCGCACACACCTTTTTGCCGTCCGCACCGCTTTCGAGCGTCATGCTTGCGGTGAAGTTCGCCCCTTCGCCGTACAAAAAGATCTCCGAATTGAGGATCCCCGCGGAGAGGAGCGCGTCCGAAAGGGCTTTCTCCCCCTCCGAAAAGACGTATTCCTCGCTCTGTTCGAGGGCGAGTTCGCGCAAGATCTCGCTGATACCGTGCGCCTGTTCGGCGAGGAGAAGTCTCCCTTCGCGGGCGGCTTCGAATTCCGCGGCGGACTTGGAATACTCCGCGAGCAATCGGTTGAGCGCGAATAAGAGCCCCGCCGAATTTCGGCAAAGGGAGGAGATCTCCACGGGCATATCGATGAGATTGACCCGCTTTTTCGCCACCCCGACGGCGATGAGCTTGTCGAAACTCTCGTAGATATCCGTCTCGCGGCACTTCCTTCGGTTGGGGCAGGCGGCGCAGAGGGACGCGATCAGCTTTTCGCGGAGTTGCAAGGGAGAGCGGTCGGGCGCGTTCTGCATGCGGAAGGATGTTTCGATCTCACGGAAGAGGGCGGAGACCTCGTACAGCTGTTCTCCCACCGCCCGCCGATTTCGGTTGATCGCGATGCGGGGAAGGGTGCGTTCCCGATAAAAAAGAAGGGATTTCCTCGCCCGCGCGAACAGCTTTTCGGGCGTACAGCAGGCGGCGATGACGGGGAGCCCGCACGCGAGGAGAGTGAAGGCGACGGTGATGCCGTCCGAGGCGTACAGTCCCCCGAAGAATCGGGAGACGGAATACCCCGCGAACAGGGCGAGAGAGGCGGGGATCCTTCCGTAGGGCACAAACAGGAGGCACAGCGAGGAGAGGAGGGTGCATTCGGCGAGGGGCACGACGCTCATCTCCGCCACGCACAGGGGCAAGGAGAGGGCGGCGGAGAAGGGGACCGCCGCGGCACTCTTCAAGATCAATCCCGCGTACAGCGTGAGGGCGCAAACGAGGGCGAGAAGGGCGAACTTTCCGAGCGCGTTGGCGGTGCCGAGCCCGAGCGCGAGCCAAAGGATGCCGATCTCGGTGAGTTCGAAGGCGGCGAGCCGACATCGGAACGCGCGGTGCAGGAGGGCGTACAGTCCCCCTTCAAACAGGAGAGAACAGAGAACCAACGCGGAGGAGATAAGTACTTTCTGCCAGAAGGGTTCGAAGGGGAAAATTTCGTATCCCGCATGGGGAAAGAGGAAGAGAAAGGGGAGTTGCGCCGCGGCGAGATACAGGAGCCGTTCCCACCCGAACGGGCGGCGGAGCCGTTTGTAGATCACCGCGACGAGAAGGAGGAAGGCGGCTTGGACGGCGGCGGAGAGGGACGCTGCAACCGAGAAGGCGGCGAGCGACGAGAGGACATACCCCGCGGCGAGCGAGAAGGGCTCCAAGCCGTTGAAGAGGGTGGCGGCAAAGAGGGCAAAAGAGAGGGGTTCCCTTCTCGGCAGGGCGAAGGCGAGAAGGACGATACAACAAAGGAGCGCGAGCTGTTTCCAAAGATCCTTCCAAGAAAAGGCGCGACGAAATACTTTCATGCCCCGATTATAGGGGAAAGCGCGGGGCGGAGAAAAAAGAGAGAGCGTCGGGATGTGTCGAAATCGGGGGGATGGGAAGGAGAGCGGGGGCGGAAAGAGGGCTTCAAAAAAAATTTCCGAAAAAATTTTGGAAAACCTATTGACAAATCCGAAATCTATGGTATAATGAAGTCAGAAACGAAAGAAAATTTCATGAAATGTAATTCGTTTTCAAAAAGCGGGGATACTCCGATGGACAATTAACCGAAATCAGGAGCAACGGCTGAAATGGCGGACGGGAAAGTTCGCGTTTACAGGGAGATCGGCGAAGGAAGAGGATCTCCGCAAAAAATCCTTCATATCGGGAGGTACACGATATGAAATGTCCGAAGGCATTGAAGATCGGATAGAAGGAGGGCAGTCCAATGTACCTGTATATGAAAGGGGCGGAAAAATAGGCTTGACGGAATGAACGCGGCAAAGAGTGCCGCATCGGACCTCATCCGACCACCAAACGTCGAGCAGATCCGCGCAGAGGGAAAGGGCGGAGGCGTATGCCGAAACCCCGACCCCGAGGCCCTCGGAACCGACCCGACAACTCAATATCAGAAAGTTCCCCCGTGCGGTTGCGCGGGGGTTATTCTTTTGCTCGCGGCATACTCTTGCTGCTCCCGTTGGGGGAAGTGTCCCGCAGGGACGAAAGGGGTTGAGTGTACGGACTGCTATAAATTACGTCACCCTGAGCCGAAGGGTCGTCCGCCCTTGACGAGCCTTCGAGTCGAACGGGTCACCGCAGTTTTAAGTC
>CANPWF010000030.1 GCA_947581885.1 uncultured Clostridia bacterium | reverse complement strand
GCGCCTTGGGGGCCCGTTTCACCCGTTGCACCGACGGGACCCGCGGGACCTGTGGGGCCCTGAGGACCCGTTTCGCCCGTCGCGCCTTGGGGGCCCGTTTCACCCGTTTCGCCCGTCGCGCCTTGGGGGCCCGTTTCACCCGTTGCACCGGCGGGACCTGTGGGACCCTGAGGACCCGTTGCGCCCGTCGCGCCCGTTGCGCCTGTCGCGCCGCGCGGAATGGTAAAAGTGAGCACGGCGTTTTCGCCGCCCGTCGAAACGACGGAGGCCGCCGTACCGGGCTCGCCCGTGACCGTCTGCCCCACCGTGATGGTGGCGGGGCCCTGCGGCCCCTGCGGGCCTTGGGGGCCCGTTGCGCCCGTCGCGCCGCGCACAATATAGCCGCATCCGCATCCATAGTTCCCGCAGTTGCCGCAGGGGTTCCCGCAGGGATTGCAACGTCTATAAATCATCATATTTCCTCCTTGAAAACGCGCCTTGCGGCGCGCTCTTCGGGCGGCGAACAAACCGCCCCTTACTATATCATATCGCAAAGGCGCAAGCGATGGTGACGGGTCCGCAAACGTTTTTCCGAAAACAGCAAAAAACCCACGGCATCTACCGTGAGTTTTCTCCCATTCCTGCAAATTTACCATCCTTCTGCCTTTGCCGTGCGTTACATATCGGAAATCCTACCGACAGGCATAAAATTCTTTGCGATCCTCCACGCGGAAACACCCCAAAACGCCGCTCATCCATGCGCCCGTATCGAGATGAATTTTATAATAATCGCGGACATGGTCCCCGCGTTTCCCCTCGCGGAGATAGCGCGTGATCTGCGCTCCATGCCCCAAACTCATGGATGTTGTGTGCCCGAAAAAGACGCACTTCTCCTCCTTCGGCAGAACGTTTGCCTCCTTGAAGGCGCGGTCGTAGACGAGCTGTTCGGGGGAGGCGTCATCAAGCGGGAGAATGTGCCCCGCCCGGTCGAGCGGAACGCCCGCATGGACGCAAATGTAATCTTCCGTCTCATAAAAATACGGAAGCGCCTCCAAGCGGTCAACGGTTTCCCAATCGAGTAGTTCGTCATCGGGCAAGTACCCCCGTAACTTTTGCAAAACGAGGTCGTAGTCGCGTGTTTCCCGCATGAGCGCCCAATAGTATTTGAGGAAATCGTATTCGTGGTTTCCCGCAAGGAGCACGGCGTTTTTCATGGAGAAAAGAAGTTTGATAAGGCGCACGGAATGTTTGCCCTTCTCGATCATATCCCCGCAGGAGATGAGGGTGTCCCCGTCTGAAAACCCCACCTTCTCCATGAGGCGGCAGAACAAACCGTATTCGCCGTGAATGTCGGAAAGTATATAAGTCATAGCACTACCTGTTTTACCCTCCTATTCTACCATACTTTCCTTCCGAAAATCAACGGAAAGCGACAAAAAGCTATGGCAACGCATAGCTTTTTTGTGGATATGGGATGGGCAATTATTTCCGACGCTCCACTTTGCAGAGCGATTTGAGCGGCAAATGCAACTTGGCGGGCGCGCGCCTTGTGACGTCGACCACGATGACTTCCTGCGGGAGATCGTCGGGCGATTTGTAGAGCGCTACCTCGCCTTTTCCACTCCTTTCCGTCAGGGTCGAACCAATACACCTTCCTGCCGCGGTGGCGGAACATGACGCCGACAACGGGGATCCCCTCTGCGTCGTCCTCCTGCGGCGCCTCGTTTTAACTCTCGACGTCGGTTTTTTCCTCGTCGGTCAACGCCTCGATCTCTGCCTCCTCAACGGGCGCGGGCTCCTCGGCGGGTGCTTCAACGGAAACGGGCTCCTCGGCGGGTGCGGGTCCCTCGGGCTTTTGAAATCTGCGCACGAACAACTTAATGAGGCCGCGGGCGATAAGCGGCTCGTCCTTTTCATAGGGCAGGTAGGCTTCCTCCTCTGCGAGGACGCAGGGCGTGAGCGCATATTTCTCGCCGACGGCCGCAATGAGGTCGAGCGCATACCGTGCCCGCCGCCCGTTTTTAAGGCGGTACATGCAGGGCGTCGCCTCATAACACTTGCCGTCGGCGCGCTCCACCTTGTATTTGGTATCCGCATAATCATCGGGATCGAGCGCAAGGAAGAGGCAGAGCGTCTTTCCGCGGAAGACAAACTTTGCAAGTTTCGTCCTGCCGGAGTTGATGCTGTCCGCCCTCCACGAAATGCGCGATCTCGCCTTCTTGAAGGACAGCACGCCGTGTTTGACGGAGTAATACCACTGCTTCACCGCATCTGTGGATTGGATGAGTTTGGCGGTAAACGAGCGGTCGTACCGCACGGAAACGAACGTTTCCGCATTCACCGCCACTGCGGGCGCAGGTTCTGCGGGGACCTCCGCGGGCCCTGCGGGAACTTCTGCGTCCGCGGTCGCCGCGACTTCCTCCGCAAGGGGGGTAGGCGCTGGTTCCTCGGCGGGCTCCTCTGCGGGCTCTTCGGCGGACGCCTGTGCCTGTGTGCCCGGATGCTTTCGCAGAAAGGCGATGAAGATGCCCATCATGGCGACGGCAACGAGCACCGCGGCCGCAAGTGCGACGAGCACGATGAGCGTAATAAACTGTGAACTTTCAACGGTGATCAACAAATTCATCCTAATTTCCTCTTCTCTTTCATGGATTTGATTTCAAACGCCAGGGCGATGATCCCGAGGAGCAACACCGTGGCGACGATGATGATGGGCAGAATGAGTGAAACATTCGCATAGGTGAAGGCGATCGAAGCGAGACTGTTTGCGGTGATGACAATATAGTCGCCGTCCACCGTGTACTCGATCTCGGTGACTTCCCCGCCCTGCACGGAGAAAACGGTGAAATCCTTTCCGCGCAGGTTTTCGGGGATGAGCAACCTGACCGTAAAGGCGTCCTGCGGCTCCACCTTTGTATCGTCCTTGTAGAGGCCGAGATCGTACACGCCCGCAAGCCCGCCTTCGTACGCCTCGCTCGACTTCACCGCGTTCTCCACCTCCTGCCCGCTCGCCTGCATGCGGAGTTCCAGCGTGGGATCCAGCCCGTTCGTGCTCTCCACGACGACATCGGGCGCGGCGCCCTGTTCATGCTCTCCTTCGAGGTACGATTGGATGCGCATGCGCAACACGGTGAGCGTCGCCCTGCGCGCGGGGATCGCCTCATAGTTATCGGGATCGCCCGTGAAGTGCGCGACGACCTCGTAGATGCCGGGCTCCGTCATGCCGTTGCCCGTGTAACTCACCGAAATGCCGTCGGGAATGCCCGTCGCCGCGAGCCCGTGCGCGGAGCCGTCCCCCTTGAAGGTACCGTCCGCAAACGTCACGCCGTCCATGTCGTAGACGGCCCGCTTGATCGTGAAGTCGTGGGTGTAAACGATGAGCGCGTAGTTATCTTTCTGTGCGCCCGTGAGCACCACGGTCACGGTGTAGGTACCGGCGAGCGTGGGAAGTTCACTCCCCTCATACGGCGTGCCGCCGTTCGCGGCGCCCTCATAGGAGACGATGGAGAGTTCCACGTCGTCGTCCCACAGAATGCCGCCGTCGCGGATGGAAGCCTCGGGGGCGTTCGCGCCGCCGTAGGTGAGGTCGCCGTACGCGCCGAAGTCGGCCGTGAGCGTGCGCGGGTACACGATGTACGTTGCGGAAACGACCGTCACATCGTAGTTCGGGTTGCCGCAATCGATCTCCACGTTGTATCTGCCCGCGTCCATGTGTTCGCCGAACGACGCCAAGGAATAGGTGAGGTTGAGGCTTGCGAACGTTTCGCCGCTCTTGCCCGACCAATTCCCCTCTTTGCCGCCCGAGCGCACGGCGGAGAGCGCCACCTGCGCGGCGAGCGCTTGGGGCGTCGCGCCGTATGTGTGCCCTTCAAACGTAGCCGTCAGGTCGATCTTCCTCGGGATGATCTCGAAATCGGGCGGCGTCTCGTCGTGCCAATTCAGGCGGATATAGCGGGCCTTTTCGCCTGTTTCGAGATATCTGACCCCGATCGTGTATTCGCCCACGGGAAGGCGGTCGCCGCTGTCCGTCTCTTCGAGGTAGTGTTCTTCGCCCGCTTCGTCGATGAGATAGAAGTTGAAATACCGCTCATCGAGTTCGCCCTCCAACTTTTCTCCCTCTTCGGGATTTTTGCCCGCCGTCACTCTGAGGATATGTTTGTAGAGCCTCTCGCGCAGTTCGCCCTGCGTGTGGGAAGCGTCGCCATATTCCACGTTGTAGTGCCCGTTCACGATCTCGTCATCCAGATAGATGGTGATCTCCTCGTGGTAGATATGCACGGAATAGTAGCCGTAATAGGTGTTGTGGTTCCCGGCCTCGTCCACGATCTTGAAGTACACACAGTAGCCTTTCGGCGTATTTACGCGCATTGCGGCGTCCGCCTCGAGCCACAACTCGCTATGCTCGCCGTCGCTCAATTCTTTGAGATATGCCTTGATTTCGTCCTCGTCGTGGTATTTGTCGCCGTCAGCGTGCTCGGTCACGATGTAGTAGACGGTCACATGGCCGCCGCCGGGGACGGTGAACGGGAAGTCTTCGCTGCTCTGGTTGGGCATGGCGAGATCATGCGTTTCGCCGCTCGAATTGTACAGGTAGTCCCGATCCAGCGCGTCGAATTTCGCCTCGTCCTTCACGAGATCGACGGGGGAAATGGTGAGCGTGAACGAAACAGTATCCTGTGCTCCGCCGACCCAGCAATAATTCTTGAGGCAGTCGTCTTTGATCGTAATGGTCACGGTGTATGTGCCCGCGTTTATGGCGGCAATATTTGCGGTGTTCGCTTTTACGTTGTCGCCCGTAGCCGTCATCGTGTCCCCGTCGAAGCCATTCACCGTGAGGACCCGCTCAAAGCCGTTGTAATCGTACGCAGTATCGCTGCCCGTGGGCTTTGCAAGTTCGCGCTGTGCGATGACATAAAGGAAGCTGCCCTTATCCGCGGCGAGCACATAGTTGTTCTTTGCCTCGCCCGTCAATTCGATGCGAACTTCATACCTGCCCGCATCCTTCGGCAGGATACTGTCGTTGCTACCGTCATATTTGTCATCGCCGTAGAACACGTCGTAGTCCATTCCGCGGTGCAGGGTCTCGCCGGCAACGCCCGCCAGCGTTTCGAGCAACGGGTGCGCCTGCTTGTCGTATTGGCCGCCCACGGGGGTGTCGTAGGTGAGCGTCGCTTGGGTCACGGTATATTCCGCGCCCTCGAGCGCCACGATATCATAGTTCTCGTTGCCCCATACAATGACGATGGTGTACGTATCCACCCGCATCATGCGGGAATATTCCGCCGCCTCTTTGCCCGCGGCTTGGAACCGATAGGTGAAGTTGAGCGTATCGCCCGCATTTCCGTACCAATCGCCGTCGACCTTGTTGCCCTCGGCGTCTGCGCGCACCGCGCCCGGCGCGATGGTCCCATGCTCCTCTGCGCCGTACGTATTGGTGCGGTCTCCCCCGAGCGTCACTTTGATCGTGCGCTTCGCCACGGTGATCTTGCCCTGCGTATAAATTACGGTGTAATTTCCGACCGCAACGCTGTCCGCGCGCACCGTAACGCCTTCATCGCCCGCCGGCGTCGTGCCCTTGGTGTAGTTGTCAAAGATAAAGTTGCCTTTTTCGTACGCCTCGCCGGCGAGCGTCTCCCTTTCGTCCTCATCCCACGAAGTGAGCCCGCCTGTGATCTCCACCTTCACGTTGTCCTTTTTGAGTTCGTCGCCGTAGACGACCTCGGCGTTCACTTCCACATAAAGGTCTTTCGGCGTCACCTCGTACTCCGCGTCTTTGAGTTCCGCAATGGTATAGTTGCCGTTCGCGCAATCCGCTTCGATGGTGTACTTGCCGACGCCCATCTTTTGGTTGAGCGAAAGCCCCTTCTGCTCGCCGAGCGTAAAGGTGTATGTAAGGCCCAAGCCCGCCACGGTGTCTTTGCCGACGAGCCCCTCCCCGTTCGCACCGCTGTTCGGCGCGTCTTGGCAGGCGGCGGTCGCCACGATGCTTCCGAACGTATCCGCCCCGTATTCGTGCGTCTTGGTCCCGCCGAGGGTGAGCGTCAGCGCGCGGGGAGTGACCTCCATGGTGGGCGCCTTGCCGCCGTCCCACGCGAACTCGATGTATTTTTCCTCGCTCTCTGCGCCCGTCTTGGAATAGCGCACATTCAACGTATACGTTCCTACGCTGAGCAGATCGGCGACGGCGTATTCCGTTCCGTCCTTGGAGAAGTAGAAGTGGAAAAACGTTTTTTCCTTTTCAAATTGCGCCTTCTTGTTCTCGTGAAGATCCTCGTCTCCCTCGGTCGTTGTCGTCGCCGTAATGCTCTCGATTTTTTCAAACACCAAATCGAACAGCGTTCCTTCCGTATGCGGCACGTCGCCGTATTTGCTGGTAAATGTGAGGCCGCCCGCCGCCATCTTGATGGTGAGCCGCTCATGGTAGATGTGCAGGGTGAAGTACCCGTAATACGTCTCGTGGTTGTCCGCCTCCGCCTTGAAGAACACGCAGTAGCCCATGGGCTCGCGCACGGGGTCAACGTGGTCTACATATCCCTGGCCTTTGAGTTGCGTCGCGCCATCTTCGAGTTGTTTAAGGTAGCCCGCTATCTCCCCTGCGAGTTGCGCGTGCCCTTCGCCCTCTTTGTGCGAGAGGACGATATATTGAAGCGTCACTTTGTTCACGATCTCCGTATCGTTGCCTTGGAGCACGAGCGGGAAATCCTCCTCGTCCTGTGCGGGCAGTCCGAGCGGGTACTTCACCGACTCGTCGGCGGAATACAACTCGTTGCGGTCTTTCTCAAAGCCCTTCGTGAAATCCTCCGTGATCTTCGCGGGCGTGATCTCGTAGCCAAACTGACGATCGTTCACAATGGTATAGTTCGCGGCCTTTGCGGAGGTGGGGAGCAGCGTCACTTCGGCATAATAGTTGCCCACGGTGAGCGGCAAGTTGCTGTCCTTTTCGAGCGACCCCTTCTCGCCGTTGAGCGTATATTGGATCGTATAGTCCGTGACGGGCGCAAACTCTCCGTCCCCGCCATACAGATTGTTGAAGGAAACGGTGATCGGCTGCCCGTGCCCCGTGTAGACGCCGCTCTCCGCGCTCTCGTTCACCACGGTGATCTCGCGCTGTTTGATGGTGAGGTTGCCCGCCGCGCTCTCATACGTGACGTTGTAGTTGGGCAGCGTGCCCTCCGCTTTCACAGTGATGCCCGTCTCCGATACGGGCGTCCCCGCCTCATAGCCGCCAAAATCGGTCAACTCCGCCGCGTCCTTCGCCGCCGCCTCGATGTCCGCCCGATCGTCTCCGTTCTTCAATTCGTCCGTGTTCTTCACCGTGACGGTCACGGTGATCCCATCGGTCCCTTCGCCGTAGGTGACGGCCGCTTCAAGCGTCACGTGGAGGTCCGCCTTCTCCACGGTGTAGGAAACGCCGTCCGCCGTGACTTCATAGTTCCCGTTATCCCATTTCAGTGTGAGCGTGTATGTGCCCGCGGGGGCCTTCGCATTGAACTCCACACGGCTCCCGCCCTTTTCGAGGGAGTACACCGCTCCGTTCTCAAACGCTTGGATATCGTTTTCATTTCCGTACCATGCGCCCTCTTTGCCGTCCGCGCGCTCCGCGGCAAACGTGGGAAGCGTTGCGCCGTCTGCCTCAAATGCGGGACGTGTGGGTTCAACGCCATAGGTATGTTTCAGCGTGCCGCCGACGGTCACCGTTACCTTGCGCGGCGAAATGGTGAGATTGCCCTCCGCGCAGTCGTACGTGACGGTGTAATTGGTGATATCTTTGGGCTTGGAAGTCACCGTGACGGTATCCCCGACGCCCGTTTCACCCTTCTGATAGCCGCCGTAATCGCCGAAGTCCGCCGCCACCTTCGCCTCTGCGAGGATGTCGTCGCGGATGTCGCCATCAACAAGCCCGCTCTCATACGTTAGGGTCACGTTGTTCTCGTCGATGTCGTCGCCGTAGACGACCGAGGCGGTCAAGGTCACCGTGAGGTCTTTTCTGTTGACTTTATACTCTGTGCCCTCTGCGCCCACGAGTTCGTAATTCTTGATGAGCGTCCCGTCCGCCCGTAACGCGGCGACAATGGTATAATCGCTCGCCGCCATTTTCGGGGTGTACGCCGTCGCCCCGCTCGCGTCCTGACCAGACACATAGAAGGTATAAACAAGTTCCTCTTCGAGCAAAGCCTCGTCCGACGAATTGCCGTACCAATTATCCTCCGGTTTGCCGTCGCGGACTGCTTTTACAATGATTTGCCCGTGCTCCTTGTCGCCATAGGTATTGAGGCGATCCCCCGAGAGTTCCACTCTGATTTGGCGCGCTGTGACGGTGATCTTGCCGTCCCCAAACGTCACTCTGTAGTTTTTGATATCTACAACATGGCTCCCGTCCTTGCTCACGCTCACCGTGGTCTTCGGCGTAGTCACGCCCGTCGTGCCCGCCGTATAGCCGCCATATCGGAAGAACTTCTCCGCCGCCCTAAACGCCTCGTCTCTGATATCCGCTTCTTGGTCGCCGTTCTTCAACTCGTCCGCTTTCACGGTGACGGTCACGTTGCTTTCGTTGATCTCGTCGCCGTATACGACGCTCGCGGAAAGCCCCGCCGTGAGGTTCGCGCGGTTGATGGTGAACTCCTTCGTCGCCTCAATGCCTTTGTAGTTCTTATTGTCCTTAACGGTCGCCGTCACGATGTAGGTCCCCGCGTCCTTGGGCACGCCGTCCACAGGATCGCCGTCTTTTACCGAATAACTGAACTCGACGTCGCCGAAATTCGCCTTTGCCGAAGGCGCCTTCGCCTCCTCGCCGTACGTCCAATTCTGGATATCGAGCGCCTCCTCCCAGCCGTTTGTCGCCTGTTCGATCGTATACTCCTGCGTGTCGCCAAGGATCTTATAGTTCTTGGCTTTTTCCGTATCGGCCGCGCCGACTTTCGCCTTAAAGGTGTATGTGCCGACATCCTCGAAATCGGTCGTGCCCTCGCCGTCGGGATTGTGCGTCATCTCAACGTCAAACGTAAACGTATCGTCCCCTTCGCCCGTTGCCGTGGCCGAGGGGTCGGTAACACTGCCGTAGGTGTATGAGTACCCCACTTCTTTGCCCGACCAATCCACATGGAGTTCCGCCTGCTCTACGGTGAGTTTGTCCTTCCCGCTCTCGGCATCGAAGGAGAATATGTAGTTATCGGCAGAAAGCCCTCTTACATCCACCGTAATATCGTAAGTGCCGACGTTTTCATACTGCATGTAAGAGTAGGTGATCGTTACGTCGCCGTGGACGACATCGCTCTGCTGTTCTCCGTTCTTAAATCCTGTGATCGTCACGTCGCCGATCGTGCCCGATGGCGTCTGCCCGTATGTAATCGTCTTTTTGTTCGCCGTGACGGTGAGCTTTGCGGGGGTGATTTTGTACTTCGCGCCGTCCGTGCCATACTCGATTGTCACCTCATAATTTTCGTTCGTCCACGTCGCTTTGATGGTATAGGTATCCGCGGGCGTCGTTGCGGTCGGATATTTCAAAGGAGCGCCGCCCTTCGCACCCTGCAATGAATAGGTTATGATGAAGATATGGAAATCGTCGTCCCGCGTCGCGTCGCCCGGCGCATACCAATTCCCTACGCCGTAGCGGATGGCTTCCGCCGTCACCCAACCTTCGGGGTTTTCGCCGTAGGTCTTATCGTGGAAGGTCAGCGTCACCATGATTTCACGCGAGGTGACGGTGAAATTTTCATCTGCGCTTTCAAACGTGACAGTGTAGTTGGTGATATCCACCTCACCGGCTGTCACCTTGTACTTCCCGACGCCTGTGCCCGGCGCATAGCTACCGAAGTTAAACTCCGCCTTCTCTCTCGCCTCCGCGAGGATAGCTTCCTTCTTACGATTGTCGCTCGCAACAAGCCCGCTCTTGATCGAGAGTTTCACCACATCTTCCTGCGTATTTACTGCTTCGCCGTATTCGACGGTCGCGGAGAGCGTTATCGTCAAAGTGGCTTTCCCGATCGTAAAGTCCAGCGTCGCCGTGGCTTTTTCCGAAGCCGTGTCGCCCTTCGCGGTCAACCTCGCTTGATAACTACCCGCCGCAATACATCCGCCGACTGCTTCTGTATATCCCGAACTACCACCATTCTGATAATGTTTGATTTCGCAACCACCGGGGAACGACGTGCCGCCCTTAAACGTCACAGTTGCCTCAATCCACTCGCCCGTATAGGTCGTCGTCTCGGGCGCGTGCAACGTGGCGGTGACGACTTGTTCTATCCCATCCTTTTCGCTATCGTGCTCATCGTTCCCGCACGTCGCTGTGAGAACCGCGCCCGCCGCGGTGTATTCCCATGAATGCCCGTCGGCTGGGGTTGTCTTTACATTCATCTCGGGATCAACATGCATGGTTGCATGTTCCCCATCAACGCCCGCCAAACCGCCGTTCAGTTTGTCAAACGATACTTCCGCCGTGTATGATGTTTTGCCGTCCTGCGTGCAGGTCAATTCCTGCGTCTCTTCGGACGTAATGCCATTGCCCTCGGTAAGCGTAACGTCGCCGCTCGTTTTTCCGCACCCTTCGTGTTCACAGTGGATCCCGCTGAACGTCACGCTGTCGTAGCCGCTCCACTTCGGGTCGCCGTCATCCTTCACAATGCTGTGTTTGCCGATGAACGCCGCATTCTCGCCCGTATTCTTAAAGTAGCACGCCGCCTCAATCGCGCTCTTGAAGTACGCGGTGGGGTCGTCTGTGCCCGCTTCCCAGTCCAGAACCTGCACGCCGTCGTCGGAGAGCGCCGCCTGAATTTCAATGGCGATCTTCTCGCCGTCGTCAAGCGCGGTAAACCCGCTCTGCACCGTAATCAACATGCCCGTGCCGAGATAGACGGTGCCGATCTTGCCGCCGCCCCATGTAAATACGCCGTCGCCGGTCGTCACGCAGTCCTTGATTGCGCCGCCCGACATCGTAAACGTGCCGCCCGTCATGTTCACGCCTGCGCCCGATTTATTCGTAATGGTTCCGCCCGTCATGTTGAAGTGCGCGCTCTCGCCCGAGACCGTCACACCGCCGTTTAATTTGCCCGTGCCTTGCAAGGTGAATTCCCCGCCCGTCACGTCAACATTTCCCGTCAGCGTGCCCGCGCCATCGATTACGAACGTCCCGCCCGTCACGTTGATACTTGCTGTCAGCGCTTTCCCGCCCAACTCGAGCGTGATATTGTCGCTTGTGCTCACTGTAAGCGCGTCGGACGCCGACGTCGTTTGCATCAAGGTGACGGTTGCGGTTTTCCCTTTCGCCGCCGCCCACGCGGTCTCGATCGAGCCGTACCCCGTCGTCTCTTCGCCCACGGTCACCCGCGCCACGGCCTCGGCCAAAACAAACTGTTTCTCGTCAGTATTGTCAACTACGCCGTTATGGCCAAACGTATAAATCCTGTTGGTCAGCGTAATGGTGACGGTATAGGTGCCTGCGTCTATGATTTCGGTTAGATCGCCGCTTGATGATATATCTTCGGACGATATGATAATGGTATAATCGTTATCGTCACCTTCTGTTAAAGCAATCACTTCCCCGTTCGCATCGCTGAATACAAGACCCGCTTTGATCTGTGTAAGCCAATCTTTTCCGTCGTAAATCGCTTCATAACCGCTTGCGCCAAGTGTGGGAAATTCTACGCTTATCCCATAGACTACAAGAGCGTTGCCGTTTCTCGTGTGGAAATAGTCCGTCATTTTCCCGGAGGCGCCATCAAAACTATCGGCATCGACATAAGGGGCTGTCTTGTTTTCGTGATCGCTATCGTCTATCCAAACATCTGCCTGCCCTAACCCGTCGCAATAAATGGAACCATTGGGAGACAGAACGACACCGCCCGACGAATCGCTACCGATTACGGTATCTCCGCTTACGGTGAGTTTGCCCTCGTCCCCCACGGTTATCGTACCGGTCACTCTGCAGTCCTCTAATGTAAGCGAACCGTTAACTTTTATGTTGAATTCTATTTCACCGCTCCCGCCTGAACAGTCGCATATATAAACGTCACCATCGATGGTAAGGGTGTCGGATGATGCAACTTTCTTGCCGTTTAGGCAGATTGTGACCCCATTACCATATCTGTCGCCCTCAAATCCTATCTCACCATCGTCGTCAAAATAATATTTAGTACCATCTTTGATCTCGGGAAGAAACGCGCC
The DNA here is from genome assembly GCA_947581885.1 of uncultured Clostridia bacterium. Classification (GTDB taxonomy): domain Bacteria; phylum Bacillota; class Clostridia; order Christensenellales; family Borkfalkiaceae; genus Gallimonas. Next base: position 912 of record CANPWF010000030.1, on the reverse strand, counting down.
TGAATTATATTCTGGATGTATCGGCTCCCACTCACTAATACCACCCTTATGGTCTGCTGGCGTATGATCCAACGCCAACGGCATGATCTCTTCTTCGGACATAGAAAGAGGCGCACTGTAAGAGGGCGGCGTCGCCGAAACCTCACTTGCGCCTGTCGTAATGCCGACGCCGACGCCCGTTGCCACGCTCGCCGCCATCGTAAGAGCCAAACCTATTATGAAAAATTTACGGGTAATTTTCATTTCGCAACCCCTATTACCTATGTTCCATAAATTTTTTTATTTTTTCCTTCGCCTCTTGACTGCCCCCTTTTCAAGGGGGCGGCTCCGCCGTAGGCGGTGGTGGGGGTTAGTTCCCTCATACCGAGGCTTCGCAGAAGCCGAGTGTATCTTCCCGCGCCTTCTTGCCCCCTTCTCGGGAGGGGGTAGGGGGTGGGGCTTATCCCCTTCCCCTATCAGGGGAGGGGTGATAGAGGTTCTGTCTCGCCCTCTTGTCCTACGCTCGGGTCTACGCGTCATTCTGACCCTGAGCGCAGCCGAAGGGGAAGAATCCCGAAAAACGAAGTCCGTCTTATCCCCTCCCCGCGCGCATCGCGCGCGCGGAGAGCAGAGCGGCCTTACCCTCGCCTTCCCTTGGGGGAAGGTGGCGCGGCATTGCCGCGACGGATGAGGAATATATCAAATACGTCACCCTGAGCCGCCGTCCTTGCGGCGCGTCGAAGGGGCTCCCCTTAACTTCGTAATGGGATGGAGTTCCGCCCCGCCTCGGTCTCTCTCCTATCCCCTTTCCCCCTCAGGGGAGGGGGACACAGGGGGGAGGGGTCTCCCCTCAACATCGCAATGGAGTAGGGTTCCGCGTTACGATCACAAAATGCGACTAATTCACAAATTAAAGCAATTATAACACCCCCC
>CANPWF010000029.1 GCA_947581885.1 uncultured Clostridia bacterium | reverse complement strand
AGGCGGTCATCCGCGACCTTGCAAGGCAAGGGCTCACGATGATGATCGTCACCCACGAGATGCGCTTTGCGCGGGAGATCGCAAACCGCGTGTTCTATATGGATGAGGGCGGCATCTATGAGGAGGGCACGCCCGACGAGATCTTCGGCTCGCCCAAGCGCGAAAAGACCATCCGCTTCATCAAGCACATCAAGGTGTTTGAACAGACCATCACCTCCAAGGATTTCGACTTTATCGGGTTCAACTCCAGACTGGAGGAATTCGGAAGGAAAAACGGCATGTCGCAGAGGAGCATCTACCGTACGCAGGCGGTGTTCGAGGAACTCTGCGTGCAGATCATCCTTTCCGCCCTGCCCGACGCGTTCAAGTTGAACATCACTGTGGAGTATTCGCAGGACGACGAGACCGCGACCGTCGAGATACGGTATGACGGCGCGGCGTTCGACCCCCGCACGACGGACAACTTGCTCTCCCTGAAACTTGCGGAGAACGCATCCGAGAGCATCGAATACGCGGCGGCGGACAGCGACGGCTATTCCAATCTCGTGACCGTAAAAATCAAATAGAACGCGCGCGGCGGGAAGTTGTTAGGATTTGTTTGAGATGAGCTGAGCGCCCCGCATGGATTTGCGGTTTTGCGGAAAAAGTCGTATCATGGGAATGCGGTCTTTGTGCGGCGAAATTTTCGCCAAGGGAGAGAAAAAATGACGAAATCGGTCAAACATTTGCTTCTTGTGTGCTGTGGAATTGCGCTTCTTCTGTGCGGCGCCCTCTTCGCCGCTTGCGGGGAAGAGAACGAAACGCCTCCGCCTGGCGGAGAGGTCTCCGTTTCGGGGCATATCGTGTTTGAGAGCGACGATTCCGATGAATATACCCGCGAGATCACGCTCTCCTTCCTGCCGAACGGGTCGGACGTGCAGGGCGTTCCCGCCGAACTGTCCTATACAAACGAAGAGGACGAGACGGTGACGGCGGACGGCTTTACGCTTGCAAGGGGCGAGAGCGGCTATACGCTCGCCGATAAGAGCGGGAAGCAATACGCCCTCGACCTTGCTTGGGGTTGCGCCAACCCCAAAGATGACTTCGCGGTCGTGCACGGAGACTTTATCGTCACCGATACCATTGAGGACTACGAGGCGCACGAAGCGGGAGCCCGCCACTATATCCAAGAGGGCTATTTCGGCGCGGGAAGCCTCGACGTCAGCGGCAAGGTCTGGTATTACAATTTGGAGGAGATGCGGCACGTTGAGAGTTCCTATCTCCGCTTTTATCTCGAGCACAACGAGGACTTGGACTACACTTGGAAAGGAACGTCTGCGCGTGGGAATATTTGGGTCAACCATGAATGCGACGACGGGAACGATTATCTCGTCTATTACTTCATCGTCGAGCATGGCGGCGCGCGGAAAGCGCTCTTTTACGATGTGCGGTTCTTCCCCGCGGACGCCGAAACCATCGACTTTCATCATTACTTCGGCGACTTTTACTTCAAAAACGGAACATGCATCTACGCTTCAAATCTCATCGCGGGGAGCGAAGTCGGAGACGGGGCGCTGACCCTCTTTGAAAAGGACGCATTCGAGGGAGTGAACGGGAAACTCTATGCGAGGGTCTATCCCCGGCTCGCGCTGACGTACGGCACGGACGGCGCGACGGATTGGATGCTCTACCGCTTTACGGGCTCCGAAGCGGAGGGGAGCACGGAAGAATTTTACTTCGAGTTGGACGCGGATGGGAATATCAAGCCCGAAACGGCGCAGATGGGTTGCCGCGTATGGCGGCAAGACGCCGAAAAGACGTGGGGCTATGACGCGTTTTATATCGCCCCGAGCCCGGAGGAGATCGTATTTACGATGCTCTTCGGTCTCGGCAGGGTGAACGGCGGAAAGACGGAATACTTCGCGGATCCCCTCATCGTCAAGCGCGCCGACGCGCAGTTTACGGTGTATGCGGAGGACGGGGCGTGGAACGTCTCGCTCGGGCTCGACGAAGAGGCGTGGAAGATCACGTTCGATATAGAAGCGGCGGCTGAGGTCGCAATCGAAGGGAAGATCGCCTTTGACGAGGACTCCGAACGCGCCGACCACGATTTCGATGAGGACATCACTCTCCGCTTTACGCCCGTCGAGGGGAGCGCGGACGGCGCGCCCGCCACCCTGATTTATTCGGACGGGGCGGGGAATACGGCGGTAAAGGGCGGATTTACGCTCGCCGCCTCGGGAGACGGCTATGTTCTCCGCGACGGCGCGGGGCATGAGTACGCCGTCGACCTCACATGGACGCCGCAGGACGCGGACAATTCCGTGACGCTCCACGGCGAATTTATCGCCGACGAGGAGATCAAGGACTACGAGGGCGCGATGAATACCGCCTACCACGGGTATTTCGGGCTCGCGGGCGTGCAGGTAAGCCACGAGATGTGGTGGATCCAGTTCGGGGAAATTCCGCGCAAGCAGACGAAGTGCCTCAACGTCTATAATGAACATATCTTCGATAAGCCCCGGTATCACGATCCCGTATACGGCGATCTCTATGCCGGATATAACTATATCCCCGGGGACGGCGGTTATGCCTTTGAACTGTATCTTACGGAAAAGAACGGTACGCGCTGTCTGTTGGTGCGGCAGATCGACTATCTCCCGGAGACGCTTACTTGGACGACAAATGCCTGCGAGGTGGATAACGGTTACGCGGAAGGCGGCGGCTCCGTTGCCATCACCAAGTCGACCATCCTCTATTCCGCCAAACTTTTCGGTCTGAATAAGGGCATGGAGATCTATACCCCTTACTCCGACGACACCGAACATACCCCCGTGCGCCAACTCGGATACATCTTCGGAACGGGGATCGACGGCGAACGCGATTGGATGTTTCTCAAAGATGAGGAGGAAGGCTTCCTCATCCACGTCGAGTTCGACGAAAACGGCAATATCACCAAAACATACGACGCTTATGCGGGGTTTGTCTTTGACTATATGCCCGACCTTTCGACGGATCTTCAATATGCCGTCGGGGCGTTCTTCCTGTCGAACGCCGAAGATATTTACACGCCGATCAAAATTTACGCGTTCGGGTATTTCACGGGCGGTGCGCTGTACTATCCGCCGTATATCAAGGTGGAGACGAATGAGAACGATACCTTCACGGTAAACGAAGTGACCGCCGGCGGCGAAGAAGTCATAAGACAGTGGACGGTATCGTTCACCGACCTCGGCGCGGAAGTGCCCGTGCCGCACGTCGCGGAAGTCGGGGAAGTTCTCGATTATTCGCTCTCCTTCAACTGGGTGTACGCCGAGACGGGCGCATCGGAGAAGAACGCCGACGTGTTCTTCGTCGCCCCCTCCGCCGTCACGGGCAAGGAAGGGCAGGAAATTCTGAACTTCTCCTATACGAGCGCGCGGCGGAATTTCAAGGGCGCCATCGATATGGAGAAGGGCATCTACGACGACAACGCCCGCTTCTTTGCGCCCTACTATCGGCAGGCCGTGCTCTATGACTATAAATTGGACGGCACGCAACTTGAAAATTATCTCAACTACGCCTATCAGGACGTGCGCAACGCTTTCCTCTATTACATGGAACATTGGAACGGCGGCCGCCCAGTCATTCTCGCGGGCTTTTCGCAGGGCGCGGATCACTGCATCCGCCTCATGAAGGAGTTTTTCGGCAGTGCGGACAGTGCGGGGTGGAAAGACCGCCTCGTCGCGTGCTATGCCATCGGCTGGCGCATCACAGAGCAGGAACTTACGGAAAACGGCCTGACGTTTGCCGCGGGCGAAAGCGATATTGGCGTCATCGTCTCCTTCAACACCGAGGCAGAGAGCGTGACGGATTCATTGACCGTTCCCGCAGGCACGACGGCGCTCTGCATCAACCCGCTGAATTGGAAAACCGACGGCACCGTAGCGGACAAAAATGCGAACATGGGGGCATGTTTCTTCGATATCAGCGGGAATTTGACGGAGGAAAAAGCGCACCTCACGGGCGCGTATATCGATACGACGCGCGGCACGCTGAAAGTTCCCGATGAGGATATCGACCCCGCGGTCTATAACAACACGCTGGGCGGCTATGTGGGCGCGGGGGTATACCATTACTACGACTATCAGTTCTTCTATAAAAATCTCGAAGCGAACGTACAGGCGCGCATCACCGCCTACACGGCGGCACACGCGTAAGCGCGCTCTGCGCCGTTGACAAGGGCGGCGGCGCATGATATAATGTAACAGGATCCAACGATCACGGAGGTTTTTTATGACGATCGACAAACAGGAACAGGGAAGCACGCTCAATGTTGCGGTCTCCGGCCGCCTCGATACGACGACGGCGCCGCAGCTCGAAACCGAACTCAAACGCAGTATCGGAGGCGTCACCGAACTGCACTTTGATTTTGCGGGGCTGGAGTATCTCTCCTCCGCGGGGCTCCGCGTGCTCCTCGCGGCGCAAAAGGTGATGAACAAACAGGGGACCATGACGATCCGTAACGTCAACGACACCATTATGGAAGTGTTCGAGATCACGGGATTTTCCGAGATCCTGACGATCGAATAGGCAAGCCGCGTGCCGCCCTGCGGCGGCGGAGGAAGTATGAAGGAACTCACCATCGACGCGACGGTGGAAAACATCGAAGTCGTCACCGATTTCGTCAACGAACAGTTGAAACTGCACGGGTGCTCCCAAAGAGCGCAGATGCAGATCGACATTGCAATCGACGAACTGTTCGGCAATATCGCCCACTACGCCTACGATCCCGAAGTGGGCCCCGCCACCGTGCGCGTGGAACTCAAAAGGGATCCGCTCGCGGTCGTCATCACGTTTATCGACCACGGCGTGCCCTACGATCCCCTGAAAAAGGCGGACCCCGATACCTCGCTCTCCGCGGAGGAGCGCGAGGTGGGCGGGCTCGGCATCTACATGGTGAAAAAGACCATGGACGGCATTTCTTACGAATACAGAGACGGGCAGAACATTCTCACGATCACGAAAAACATTTAGGCGTCGCCAAACGGAGGAATGGGTATGGAAAATCCCCTTTTCAGAAAGAAGAGCATGGAGCGGGTCTCGTCGCCCGAGGGGCTCAACGAATACATCAAGGTGACAAGCCCCGGCGTATGGGTCGTCCTCGCGGCGGTCCTCTGTCTGCTCATCGGATTTATCGTGTGGGGGATCGTCGGCAAACTCGAGACGAAGGTAAACGCCGTTGCCGTCTCCGGAGAGGGGAAGGTCGTTTGCTATGTGCGCGAGGCGGATGCAAGCGGGATCGAGGCCGGCGACGCCGTGCGGCTCGGCGACAAGGAATACTCCGTTTCCGCCGTCTCCGCCCAGCCGATCGCGGTGGACGATACCTTTTCCGCCTATACCCTGCGCGTCGGCGGATTTTCCGCAGGGGAATGGGTCTATGAGGTGACGCTCGACGCCGAACTTACGGAGGGGGTCTATGCTGCCACCATCGTGACGGGCGCCGTTTCGCCCATCTCCTTCCTGTTCGGGTGAGGCGCGGTATGCACAAGAAGAAGCAGAACAAGCCCGTTACAAAGGGCGTTGCCAAAACGCCCGTCGTCATGCAGATGGAGGCCCTCGAATGCGGGGCGGCCTCTCTCACGATGATCCTTGCCTACTACGGCAAGTGGATCCCGCTTGAACAGGTGCGCGCCGACTGCGGCGTCTCCCGCGACGGTTCCAACGCGCGCAACCTCTTGAAGGCCGCGAGAGGCTACGGCCTTGCCGCAAAGGGATACCGCTTCGAGCCAGAAGGGCTCAAAGAGAAGGGGACTTTCCCCTGCATCATCCATTGGAATTTCAACCATTTCGTCGTCCTGTGCGGGTTCAAGGGCAACAAGGCCGTTCTCAACGATCCCGCGAAGGGGAACTACACCGTCCCGATGGAGACGTTCGACGAAAGTTTCACGGGCATTTGCCTGATGTTTGAACCGACGGAGGCCTTCGTGCCCGGCGGAAAACCCAAGAGCGTTCTGTCGTTTGCGAAGAGGCGTCTCGCGGGCGCGAGCGTCGCGCTTGCGTTCGTCGTCCTCACGACCTTTCTCGCTTCGCTCATCGGCATCATCCAGCCCGTGTTTGCGCGCGTCTTTCTCGACCGCCTTCTCACACAGGAAAACCCCGATTGGTTCTATCCGTTTTTCGCCTTGCTCGCGGCGGTCTCCGTGGTGCAACTCATCGTTGCGTTCATCGAGGCGCACTCGAAGTGGAAGATCGAGGGCAAACTTGCGGCAGTCGGCGATACCACGTTCATGTGGAAGGTGCTCCGCATGCCGATGGAGTTCTTCTCCCAGCGCATGGCGGGGGATATCCAGCAGCGGCAAAAGTCCAACGGCGGCATCGCAAACGATCTCGTCAACACCTTCGCCCCGCTCGTTCTGAACGCGGCGATGATGATCTTCTATCTCGCCGTCATGGTGAGTTACAGTTGGATCCTCACGCTCGTGGGGCTCTTTTCCATTGTGTTGAATGTGTTCATGTCGCGCGTCATCTCCAAAAAGCGCGTGAATATCACGCGGGTGCAGATGCGCGACGAGGGGAAACTCGCAAGCGCGACCGTTGCGGGCATCGAGATGATCGAGACCATCAAGGCGAGCGGCGCGGAGAACGGCTACTTCGAGAAGTGGGCGGGCTATCAGGCGAGCGTCAACACGCAACAGGTAAAGTATGAAAAACTCAACCAATATTTGGGGCTCGTTCCCACGCTCATCACGGCGCTCACCAACATCGCGGTGCTCATTCTCGGCGTTTGGCTCACGATGGAGGGGCAGTTCACCGTCGGTATGGCGATGGCGTTCCAGGGCTTCCTCGCCGCGTTCACGGCGCCCGCGATGACGCTCATCTCCGCCGGGCAGACCATTCAGGAGATGCGCACGGAGATGGAGCGCGTGGAGGACGTCATGCAATATCCCACCGACGTCAACTTCGAGGCGGCGGCGGACGGGGACGAAGAATTTGATAAACTTTCGGGCCTTGTGGAGATGAAACACGTCACATTCGGGTATTCCCGCCTCTCCGAGCCCCTCATCGAGGATTTCAGCCTGACGCTGAAACCGGGCAGCCGCGTCGCGTTCGTGGGCGCCTCTGGGTGCGGAAAATCCACGCTCTCCAAACTCATCTCGGGGCTCTACCGCCCGTGGAGCGGAGAAATTTTATTCGACGGAAAGCCCATCGGGAAGATCGACCGAAGCGTCTTTACGGGCTCGCTTGCCGTCGTCGATCAGGATATCATCCTCTTCGAGGACAGCATCCGCAACAACATCAAGATGTGGGATAATTCCATCGAGGATTTCGAGATGATCCTCGCCGCCAAGGACGCCCAACTGCATGAGGACATCATGCAGCGCGACGGCGGGTACAGTTATGTGCTCGCCGAGGGGGGCAAGGATCTCTCGGGCGGACAGCGGCAACGCATGGAGATCGCCCGCGTGCTCGCGCAGGATCCGACCATCGTCATCATGGACGAGGCGACGAGCGCACTCGACGCCAAGACGGAGTACGACGTCGTGCAGTCCATCAAGGACAGGGGAATTACCTGCATCGTCGTGGCGCACAGGCTCTCCACCATCCGCGACTGCGACGAGATCGTGGTTTTGGACCACGGCAAGGTCGTGGAGCGCGGCACGCATGAAGAACTGTACGCAAAGGGCGGCTATTACGCGCAGCTCGTTTCCAACGAGTGACGGAGGGGCTCTATGGGATGGTTTGACGAACAGATCAAAGAGCGCAAACAGCGCGATGAAGAGACGTTTGAAGAGGCGTTTGCGAGCATCTCCGACTCCGTAACGGGCGCGCGCGTCTCCGCGGCGCTCGCCGACGAGCGGAGCAGGGCAAAAAACGCCATCGACGAGATCCTCAACTATTACCGCATCAAGACGCGGGACGTTCCCGATAACATAAAGGATACCAACGAACAACTCGAATATCTCATGCGCCCGCACGGCATCATGCGCCGCAACGTGCGCCTCGAACGGGGGTGGTATAGGGATGCGATCGGCGCCATGCTCGGCATCCGCAAGGCGGACGGCGCCGTCGTCGCGCTCATTCCCTCGGGCATGTCGGGCTATACCTATTTTGATACGGAGAGGGGCAAGCGCGTCCGCGTGACCCATAAAAATGAGGGGCTGTTTGAAATTGAGGCCATCGCCTTCTACAAGCCCTTCCCGCTGAAAAAGATCAAGGCGGGGGCGCTCCTCAAATACATCGCGGGCATCCTCTCCGTCTCCGATTATATCATGGCGGCGGCCGCGGCGCTTCTCGTCGCGCTCGTAGGGCTGTTGACGCCCAAGCTCAACCAACTGCTCTTCGGCGTCGTGCTCGAAAGCGGCGACATCAAACTACTTCTCTCCATCGCCGTCTTTATGGTGTGCGTCACGCTGTCGGCTACCCTCCTCGGCGGCGTGAAGGCGCTCATCATGGCGCGCATCTCCACCAAACTGAACGTCACGGTGCAGGCGGCTTCGATGGCGCGCATCCTCTCGCTCCCCGTAGATTTCTTCCGAAATTACAGTTCGGGCGAACTCGCCATGCGCGCGCAATACCTCAACACGCTCTGCACGATGCTCGTGGATGGCGTGCTCTCCACGGGGCTCACCACGCTGTTCTCGCTCATCTATCTCTCGCAGATCTTCGCCTTTGCGCCCGCGCTCGTTGTGCCCGCCGTGCTTGTCATCGTGGCGACGCTCCTCTTCTCCGTGATCTCCACCGTGGTGCACGTGCGGGTCACGCGCAGGATGATGGCGTTGGAGGCCAAGGAGAGCGGCATGAGTTATGCGCTCATCTCGGGCGTGCAGAAGATCAAGCTCACGGGGGCGGAGAAGCGCGCGTTCTCGCGGTGGGGCAAACTGTATTCGCAGTACACGAAGGCCGCGTACGATAAGCCCGCCCTGCTCCGTTACGGCAACGTTATCACGCTTCTCATTACGCTTGCGGGCACGTTTGCCATGTACTATATGGCGATCGGAAGCGGCGTTTCCGTCGCCGATTACTATGCGTTCAACACGGCGTACGGCATGGTCTCGGGGGCGTTTCTGTCGCTCGCGGACATCACGCTGATGATCGCCAACATCAAGCCCATTCTCGAAATGGTGAAGCCCATTTTGGATACGCCGCCCGAGATCTCGGAGGGGAAACAGGTGCTTTCGCGCCTTTCGGGCGGCATCGAACTCACCAACGTGACCTTCCGCTACCGCGAGAGCATGCCCAATGTTGTGGATAACCTCTCCCTCAAAATCAGGCCGGGGCAGTATGTTGCCTTCGTGGGCGCAACGGGGTGCGGAAAATCCACGCTCATGCGCCTCATGCTCGGCTTTGAAACGCCGCAGAAGGGGGCGGTCTACTACGACGGCAAGGACCTTGGGGGGATCGATCTCAAATCGCTCCGCCGCAGGATCGGCACGGTGATGCAGGACGGCAAGCTCTTTCAGGGGGATATCTACTCCAATATCGTCATCTCCGCGCCGTGGCTCACCCTCGACGACGCGTGGGAGGCGGCGGAACTCGCCGGCATTGCGGACGACATCCGCAAGATGCCCATGGGTATGAATACCGTCATCTCGGAGGGGAGCGGCGGCATCTCGGGCGGACAGCGGCAGAGGCTCCTCATCGCGCGCGCCATTGCGCCCAAGCCGAAAATTCTGATGTTCGATGAGGCGACAAGCGCGCTCGACAATCTCACACAAAAGAAGGTCTCCGATTCTCTTGCCGCGCTCAAATGCACGCGCGTCGTCATCGCCCACAGGCTCTCGACCATCAAGCAATGCGATCGGATCGTCTATCTCGAACAGGGCAAGATCGCCGAGGAGGGCACCTACGGGGAACTCATTGCAAAGAACGGGAAGTTCGCTCAGCTCGTCGCACGGCAACGCCTCGACGGCGTAACAGAGCCGGCGGCAGAGCAGTGAAAGGGTATTTGTTAGGATTTGTTTGAAAGCGTCCGCACCGATTGCACTTTGCAAAATGATATGATATAATGAAATTACAAAAGCGCAGGAATACCTGTAAAAGGAGATAGTCTCATGGAAAACAAGGAAACCAAGAACAAGCAAACGGAAGAACTGAGTGACGAAGCGCTCGACGAAGTGACGGGCGGCGTGTATCAACCCGTCGGCGTCTCGGGCAAGACCGCAAAGAAGCCCAAAACCGTGCCGTCGAAGCCCGCAGCAGGGGGAAGCATTTCCGTTCCCACGATGCCGGGCTCGGGCGACATCCGCACCTTCTAAGGCCGCCGCATACGGAGGAGAAATCTCGTGACCGCAGAAGAAGTGAAGAAACTCGCAAAGGAGCGCTGCGGCAAGGACTTGACCGATGAGCAGGCGAAGGCGCTTGCCGCGCGGACCGAGGACGGCGAACTCTCCGACGAAATGCTCGATGAGGTCGCGGGCGGCACCGGCAAGGGCGGCCCCACCAGGCTGAGGCGGTATTTCGGCAGTTGATTTCAGGGAACATAATACGTCAAAGAGCAATGAGGCAAGGAATTTTTCGGCGAAGAAGCGGAGGAATTTTTTGCCGCGCCGGACAGCAAGAAACGATCTGCCCCGAAGCGGGCGGTCAAACCGTAAAGAAGGAGGAAGCGCCGTGACGACCGAGGACATCAAGCAGTATGTCAAAGAGCAATACGGCAAAGAACTTTCCGACGAAGAGGCAAAGGACCTCCTCGCCGCGGTGCAAGCGGAAGGGGAACTTTCGGAAGCCGACCTCGAAGGCGTGTCGGGCGGCGCCTACATACGACAGGAGCATGTTTTAGAGGACACGACCGCCGAGCGCCTCCCCTATATTCAGAAACAAGGGGAAGAAAAGAAAAAAGTTCTCGGGTTGCTTTGAGAACAAACGGAGATCCCACGCAGGACCCAACAAAGTAGGCGTCATCGGCGGCTTTGCGGCTGCCGATGACGTTTGCCAAGGAGCGGAATATGTCGGAAAAGAATGAGGAAAAGAAAAATATTCTGAAGGGCTTTCACGAGGCGCTTGCGGCACAGGACAGCATGCCCAAAAAGCCCAACGAACTCGATTCGACCTGCGGCGTGAAGGACGACGATCTCGTCCGCCGCTTCGAGGAGGCGGTGCGGCAGGCCAATGAGGAGAGCAAGGCGCAGGGGTTGCCCGTCACGGGGTACGACCGCGAGCGCAGGGCCTCCTATATCGAATATCCCGATGGGAGGCGCGTCTATGGAGATGAAACCTGAAATCATCGTCTTTGCGGGCCCCAACGGGAGCGGGAAGAGCACCGTCACCAAGATGGCGCGCATCATCCAGCCCTATATCAATGCGGACGACATCAAGCGCGCCACCGATTGCACCGACTTGGAGGCGGCGGAACTCGCCGAGGATATGCGCGAGTATGTGCTCGAACTCCATAAAAACTTCACATTTGAAACGGTCATGTCCACCGAGAGGAACATCAACCTTCTGCGCAGGGCAAGGGAGCAGGGCTATTTTGTGCGCTGCATCTATGTTCTGACGGCGGACGTCAACATCAACATCCACCGCGTGATGCGCCGTTTTGCGTCGGGCGGGCACGATGTTCCCGTCGAAAAAATAAAAACGCGCTACTTCCGCGCGTTGGGTCTCGTGCCCGAACTTCTCAAAGTGTGCGATATCTTGCACATTTACGACAACACCGATATGCCGTTCCGCATCTTCAAAAAGCGCAAGGACGAGTATTTCTATTGGGAAAACAGTTTTTGGAGCAAGGCGGAGATCGAAAAACTCACGGGCGTCGCACTGTAAAGAGCGAGGGGCGGCTTACCTTTCCGCGGCGAACGCATAGCCCGTGCCGAATTCGGTGAGGATGAGGTTTTCCCCCGTAACGGAGAGAAGCGTCCGTTTCAGATTGGAGATGTGAAAGCGCACGACGCTCGTCTGCATACTCGGCGATTTCCATACGCGCTCATAGATCTCGTCGGCGGAGAAAAATTTCCCGGGATACGCCATCAAAAAGCAGAGGATGTTGAACTCCGAAGAGGTGAGTTTGATGGGCTTCCCGCCGTACAGGGCGGTGCGCATGGTGATGTTCAGCGTGATGCCGTGCCCCGTAAAGGCGCGGTCTCTGAGGGAGAGCCGCCGTTCGAGCCGCGCCGCCATCACGCGGGGAGAGCAGGGGCGGAACACATAGTCGGAGGCGCCGAGGGAAAACGCCCGTATCACGGCTTCGTCGGAGGTCTCTTCGGAAAGCACGATGACGGGCGCGGGGCACTCCCCGAAGAGATCTCCCGCCTCGCCGTCGGGAAGAGAAAGTTCACAGATGACGGCGTCGAATTTTTCGCGCGCAAGAAACTGCCGCGCCTCGGCGAGCGTTTCCGCCGTGCGGGGAGAATAGCCGATTTGCCGAAAATATTCTGCGAACGGCCGCGCGACGCTCTCGGCGCCGATCATGAGGATCTTTCGTTGAAATTCGTTGTCCATGGCGGTTTATCTTGCGAAAAGTTGAGCATATTATATCATCTTTCGCGGCAGAAATCAAGTGAATTGTGAAAGAGTGGCTCCGCTTTGGCGGCTCGCTCCGCAACAAAAGATACAAAGATACAAGGGGGAATTTTATGACGCCGTTTCATCTCATGGAACTTGCACAGCGCGCAAACTCGGTGGAGGAGTTGATCTCGCTCGCCGAAGCGGAGAAGATCAAACTTTCGCGGGACGACGCGCAGATCTATTTCGAGCGTTGGCACGATGGGGGGGAACTCTCCGACGACGACCTTGATGCGGTCGGCGGCGGATTTGAGGACCACGCCGCGGGCATCGTCTGTGAATTTTGCGGGAGCGGCGATCTTTATATCGACGTCTCGGGCGGCTATTATTGCAACGCTTGCCGCAGGCACTGCTGGGGCAAACGCGGAAATTGAAACCCGAACTTTGGAAAAACCCGACCCATGGGGTCGGGTTTTTCATATATTCGGGAAATTATTCGGCGCGGTGGTTGAACTTGACCGCCACCATCGTGATGTCGTCAAACTGCGGCGCGCTGTCCGCAAATTCGTCCACGGCGCGCTTCACTTCCTTGCACAGCGCCGTCATGTCCGCCGTCTTTGCCTCGTTCAGGCAATTTTGCAGGCGTTCCTCGCCGAACAGTTCTTCCGCGGGGTTGGTGGCCTCCGTCACGCCGTCGGTATAGAGGAAGATCTCATCGCCCGCGGAAAGTTGCACTTCCTGCCGCTTGTAGCGCGTCATATCCATGCCCGCGAGGATGAAATTCGCCTTGGAGCGGAGGTACTCAAACGAGCCGTCCGCGCGCTTCAAAAGGGGCGGGTTGTGTCCCGCGTTCACGAAGGAGAGCACGCCCGTTTCAAGGTCGATGGCGCCCATCCACGCCGTCACGAACATATCCGCCGCGTTGTTCTCGCA
>CANPWF010000028.1 GCA_947581885.1 uncultured Clostridia bacterium | reverse complement strand
TCCCCCCCCCGAGGAGGGGGCATAAGGAAGGCTCCCCCGTGAGGGGGAGCCTTGCGTTCCATTGGGGGTGGCCGTTATGCGCCCGTCTTGATTTCGAGGGTGAGGCCCGCGCCCTTGACCGCGGTGATGGTCGCCGTGTATGTCGCCGTGGGCGTCGTGATCGTCCAGACGTTCTTCTTCGACGGATCGCTCTCGTCCTTTACAAACGTCGCGTCGAGGTACTTCTCCTGCGAGAACGTAAGAATGTATGCGACCTCGAAGTCTGCCGCAGTGCCCGTGTAAAGGAAGCGCAACGTGTAACGGACGTCGCTCGTGGTGACTTCGCCGTAGTTGTAATCCCCCGTCTTGGTCGCGTTCGTGATGAAGCCGTCATCCTTTTGGATGGTGAACACGAACGCCTCGTAGCGGGTCTCTTCGGTGGCGTAATCGAAGTGCTGGCGTGCGAGCGCCACTGTGTTTTCATCGATCGCGCCATGGAAGAGGATCTGATCGGTGACGCTCTGCGCGACGGAAACTTCCACGATGTCCTTTTTCTTGCCCGTATAATACGAGCCGCCTTCCCAGAGTTGGGCGAACGTCACTTCGCCGACCTCATCGATATCGATCACCTTCTCGACGACGATGGAGTGCATGATGAAGCGTTGGACGCCATTTTTATCCGTGTTCAGCCAGAAGCGGAGGACGTAATCCCTATCGTCGCTGCCCTGCAAAGTGATGGCGCGCACGTTGCCCAATGTGCCCGCATCAGACTCCGCTTCCGTACGGATGGCGTCGAGCGGGCCCTTATAGCCGAGGGGAGCGCCGAGACTATCCGTGGAATCGAGCGTGATCGTGAGGCCCTCGCCCTCCTTGGGTTCGAGGTTGACAACGCCGATGTGACCGGAGGCAATGTTGACGCTATCGTTGCCTTCCATGGACTCTTCCGCTTTTACGCTCTCGTAACGTTTGAAAACCCCGTGCTCGTGCGGTTCAACGGTGAAGGTGTTGCTCTCGCCCGTATAATGCAACGTGAGGGCGTACTCTTCCACCCGCGTATCTATGCCGCTTGCAAGGTAGGTGAGCATGGTTTTGAGCGTGAGTTTGGGCGCCTCTTTTTCCTGCGCAACGAGTTCGTAGGAGACGACGACGCGGTAGCCCTGCCTGATGCCCGCAAATTCCGCCGCCACCGCGAAGTCTGCGCCGTCGGGCGTGAATTTGAGCGTGATGGGCGACTTGTAATCGTCGTTCGTGAAGGTGAGCGTTGTGCCCTCCGTGTACTTCGTATACTGTTTGACGCCATACGTATAGGTTGCCTCGCTCGGAAGCGTTGTCGTGGTCTGCGCAAAGCCGGAGACGGCATAGAGCGTGACGGTGCTGCCCGCGACGGTGTAGAAGTACTCCGTACCCTCGATGATGAAGCGGGAACCCGTAACGACGACGGAGGAGAAGTTCTCCGCGTAATAGGCGGCGGCGTACTGCGCTTGGTTCTTAAAGGAATAGGTGTTGCTTTCGCCGATCACGAATACGTCGCTGAACGAATCCGACTCGAACGCGCCGATCTTGTGCTGCTTATCGAACATGGTATAGGTTCCGATGATGACGTCGCCGTACCTGTTGATATAGTGCGCATCGCCGTAGCCGTTGAGCACGAGCGTCGTCCAATCCTCTTCGCGGAACAGCACATAGTCGTTCTCATCGTTATGCTGTTCGAAAATGTACACCGTTTCGCCGTCGATCGTCTTGCTGGAAAGGCGGAAGGTGAAGCGGAAGTCATTGCTCTCCGAGACAAACAAATACTCATCGGAGCCGAGCGACTCGTAGGAGCCCGTATACATGACATCTGAATTGGACCTGACGGTGGCGGCGGAGATGCCGTCGAGCCGCAACACCTTCGAGGAATCGAGGAAGCCGTCGGCAAACATTGCATAATCGCCGTAGGGAAGGCTGAGCGGAACGAGTTCGTCGCCCTCGATCTTGAAGAAGAAATCTTCGCTGATGGCGACCAAATTCTCCGCCGTGGGCACCGACGCGCCGCCCCGCAGACGATAGAGCGCCCAGAAGTGCACCTGCCCTCCCGCCACACTATTGACGAAGCCGTGATCGCTCGTGCCCGTATGCACGGTACCGATGTACATGTTGCCGAAGTACGTCTCCCCGAACATATCGACGTAGGTGGCGAGGATGCCCGGATAGCCCTGGCTCGTGATCGTGCCTTCGCCGCGCAAGCGGAATTCGCCCACGCGGTGCGGGATCTGTACCTGATAGAGGGGCATCATACCCTGCGGGTTCCCCGCGGCGTCGTAAGAAGGCTGTACGGAGACATAATAGGTGGCACGGTCTTCACCTTCAAAGGTGACATAGTATTCCAAGAAGTCGTATTGGGTATCGCCGTAGGGATCTAAGTGATAATTGGGCGTGGGCTCGTAGGTCCCCTCCTTCTTGAGTTCGGTGATATCGTACATGTAATCGTATTCATAGTAGTAGACGTTGCCCATGCCGTCGAGCACGATATAGTGATATTCGGAAATGTTCTGGTTGCTGCCCATCTCGTACCAATATCCGACGTCGGGGCTCGAGGTTACGTCGGTGACGCGCTTGCCATCCACCTTGAAGATGAAATCGTAATCGCCGTCGTCGCCCTCGTCGAAGTAGATGATCCTGCCGTTGTTCATGCCGATGGTATCCGAAATGACGCCCTTATGCGAATTTCCGGCATCATCGGTATAGGTGTAGTTGCCGTAGCCGTCGGCGACGAAGTTGTCGAACGAGAGATCGTCATGATGGGGAATATACATGCCGATGAAAGAATCCTGCACTTCGTAGATGCGGAAGATAAAGTTGTTGTACCCATTGAAGTCGGAATTTTCCATATCGGGAAGGCGACGGGAAAGCGTAAACTCGTAATCGCCGTTCTTCGCCACCGTCGTGCCCACGCCGACCATGCGGTACATGCCGCTTTCAAGCTGATAGGCGAGGTAAGTCTCCCCTTCGGGCGAGCCGTCCACAAAGAAGAGCAGGCCGATATAGGAGGTCTCTTCAAGTTCGGGCGTGATCCTGATGAGATACATGGAGCGCGCGCCAATGCGCGTAAAGCCGCCGTGCGTATTCGCCTGCGTCCAATAGTACAACTGTGTGCCGTCCTTCAACGTAAAGGTGTACAGGTCGATATACCCGATGGTGTACTGATAGTTGACGGCATTTGCCTCGCTGTACGTATCGCCGAGGTAGGCAAGCCGCGCCGTGTAGTCGAGATGGAGCGTCTGTCCGTTCACGCCGGTTTCGACCTCGACGATCTCATGCTCATCGGGCAACTCGACGTGCGCCTTGTTGCCATCGATGCTGAACATAAATTTGTTGTAGTCGGCGCCGTCGTCATTGGGGGCGAAGTCGTAGAGGTCGCCCTTCTTTTCCACCTTGCGGTTGAGTTCGGTGTAGAGGCAGTACACGAATTTGTGCTGCGTAGTCTCCCCGATGGCCGTCCAGACTTCCGCATCTCCGTTTTCAAAGATGATGACAAAGGCGTAACGGAAGGTGATATTGAGCACGAACAGGTCGTTATCGAAATCGAAGCGGCCCACCGCATCCGTGTAAGCCGCGTTGGCGGCAGCGGTGACGGTGCGGTCGATGACATATTCGCCATAGGGAACATCCATGCGGAAGTAGATAATATCGTCGCTGTCATTCGGGTCGAAGCGGACGAGATAGTACTGTTCGATGGTCTCGCCGTTCTCCTCCTCCACGCTACGCAGCCACGTGAAGAGCGTATAGGTCCCCTCTTTTTCACCGTAAGTCGCCTTGCCGTAGCCGTCGAGGTAGAGCCGATCTGCGGACGGCTCCCACTTGCTGGAATAGTTGCCGCGCACCGTGTCATCTAACTTGACGGTGCCCTTGATGGTTGCATCTTTGGGAAGATCGGGAAACTCGGTCTTCGTGACGCTCGGCGACGACGAACCTTCGAGATTCTTGAACGTGAACTGTTTGAGAATGGAGATGACATCGCGCGTCTGGGCGACAAAGATCTCCCCATCGCTATCGTTTTGTTGGCGTTCGTAGTAGCCGATGGCAATGTGAGTGGGATTGCCGTCGAAGCCCGTGTACTCGGCGTTGTTCCTTTGGTAATAGTAGCGGAGACCGCCGAGACCATCGAGATAGAGAATGACTTCGGATTCGGCGTCGTAGTAGTAGCCGAGTTCTTCCTCGCTCTGCTTGCGGAACACGACGTTCTCGGAGCCGTCTGCATAGGTGTAGAGGTTGTAGAGGAAGTTCTCTTCGGGGTCTTTATCATCCTGAAAGACAAAATAGCCGTCGTCGTTGATGGTGTATTTTCCCGTCTGCATATCCGCATCGCTTCCTGCACCGTTGGGGCGGTACTCCACGACGCCGCCCGTCTTCATCTCAAGGGTAGCGTCGGTGCCGTCCATATCGTTGTACTTGCCCACATACTCATCGCGGTAGTAGAAGAAATACTTGCTCGCGGGAAGCAACTGCCCCGTGAGGGTCACGGAGCCCGCTTCATCGAGTTTGAACTCAAAGGCGTTCCCCGTACGGGTCCCCTCTTTGAGATCCATACCCTCGCGCTCGAGGTGCACCTTGGTATCGGGGTCGAACGTGTCGGGATAGATGACGTCGCTCCCGTGGAACACGTCGGCATAGCCCTCCTCCCAAATGGCGTAGAGGGTGATATTCATGTTTTCCCCGAGTGGTGTACCCGGCGCCAAGAGATCTTCCCGACGCACGTCGGCGAACGTTTTCGACCAACCGAGGAAGCGGTAGTGGCCGCTCAATACATAGCCGCACTTGTCGAGCGTGGTCTGACTGCCGTAGACGTAGGAGCCCGTGGACATGGTGTCGGTGACGATCTGCGCGCCCTCGGGTATGTTCGCATTGTAGAAGACATAGAAAGTCTTGCGGTCGAGATATATGCTGAACGTTTCGTTCACGCCGAGGCGGTCGGTCTCCGTGCGGCCTCGGGAGCCGAAGTCGAAGTAATCGGGCGCGGTAACTTCGCCGTCTTCGATCACAATATCGTCTTTTTCAAAATTATCGAAGGAGAAGGGCTCGCCGTAGAACGCGGTGCCAGTGAAGTCGGTTTCGTCCTTCACATAACTCTCGTCCGCCTGCTGGCGGTACACTTCCACCGTATAGGAGGCGTTGTATTTCGCGGTGAGGGTGATCCCCGCGGCGGACATGACTTCGCTCGCCGAGACCTTGTTGCTCCCCCGATACCAACCCGCAAACGTGAGCCCCGAAATAGGCGTAGGCTCCTTGTCCGCAAGAAACTCCAAGAGATTTGTTCCCACCGGAACGTCGTAGGCGGACTTTTCAAGCAGGCCGCCATCGTTCGTGGTGAGAGTGAGTCTTGCGCTCACAGCCGAGGCCTCCGTCCATTTGGCGTAATACGTCACGCTCTTTTCGGGCATGACGGTGGGAAGCGTCTGCGCCTCGCCCGAGAAGTCCGCTTTGAGGTACCAACCTTCAAAGATATACCCGTCGCGGACGGGATCATCGGGCAAGAGGTCTGTGATATCCGTGCCCGCATCGGCCTCAATGGGCGGGATCTCCGTGCCGCCACCCGTCTTGAATGTGAGCGTGGGCCGTTTGCTTCCGCACGCTGCGATCGCCAGCGAAAGGACGAGCGCAAGGAGCGAACAGAGCAGAAGGAGCGTCTTTTTCAAAGTTTTCATAAATTCCCGTATCGCGGCCCCGCTTGGATTGGGCGATCTTCGCCTCGGGATGCCGCATAAATTTTTTCTTTTAAGACCCAAATGAGAGAAGAGGCGTTCCCCTTCTCTCTTTGGACTGCAATTGTTTGACGGTTACGCTTGCGCCTTATTCGGTTGTCGCCTGCGTAAATGTGAGCGTTTCGGTCGTCTTGCGGGCGAAATCGGTATACCGCGTGAGCGTGACGACGCCCGTCACCTTGTTATAATCGAACTCATAGTAGACGCCGTCGTAGATGGCCTCGCCGTTGTAGTGCGACTGATCATCTATCATGACATTGTCTTCGCCGTAGACGATGCGAAGCGCCTTCTCGGCCTCGCCATTCTTCGAAAGGGTGACCTTATGATCGGCGGATACGGTGAGCGTCCATTCTGCCGACGTCCACGTGCCTGCGGGTACGCCGCTTGCGGCGACATCGCCGAGCTCACTGAGCGCTTCCTTTGCATAGTACGAGATATTCCCGTTGCCGTCGTCGAATGCAAGCACGCCGCTGTTATCAAAGTACATGAGCGTCGCCGTCGTGCCGGCCGCCGTGGTGAAGTGGAAGCCGAAGTCGCGGGCATCGCGCGTGACCTCGTACACGACTCCCTCGTAAGTGATCTTGCCCGTATCGCCGACGAAAAGCGTCTTGTCGCCGACGAGTTGCGTCCAACTGCCCCTGTATTCGGCAGGCAAAGGTTCGGACTTCACCGCGGTGAATATCGTCTTGATCGTCCCGTTGTCCATGACGACTTCGTACTCGGACGACGTTGCATTCTTCTGCAAATAGAACTTGTAATAGAGATCGTTATAGTAGGCGTGAACGATCGCACCGGCTCCCTCGCCCGCAACAGCAAAGGCATTCACTTCCACGCCGTCGATGGCCGCGCCCTTCACGGAAATCGAGAGCCCGAAATATGTCTGATTCAACCATTCGCCGTAGAACTCCGCGGGAAACGTCGCCTTGGGCAACTGGCCGTCCGCCGTGAAGTAGAACACGCTACCGTTCATGTTGATATAGAGGACTTTTTTCGCGTTATCTAGATATCCAAAGAGATAGCGTTGCGGCCTGGTGAGAGCAGTCATCTGATATTTGATGTAATACGAACCGTCGGGTGCGGTATAGTACTTGTTGTAATTGCTTCTAAGATAGGTGAAGCCCTCGGCAGTGATTTCCAATTCGTTGGCGGAATTGTACTGCTTCCACGTACCCACATACTGCGAGAAATCGGTGATCTCGGGGCTATCGAAGACGTGAGCGGAATAATAACTATCCGTGAATACGATGCCCGCGCCGAAGGTGACTGTGTACTGCTGCGCGTCGAGACCCGTGCCGACTTTCACAGTGATCGCTTTATCGGGAAGTCCCTTGGAGAGATCGACGCCTTGGGTGACGATCTCCACCGGTTGCGCCTCGCCGTCTTCCGGGGTGAGCGTCATGTTGTAGTCCTCATCGAAGGAGAGCGTGCCGAGACCCTTTGTGGTGTTGTAACCGGAATCCACCCATGTCAGGGTGCGCAAGCCGGCGAACACAAATTTAACGGAGATCGTGGTATTTTGTGTGATGGAGAACGAGTACTTGCCCTGCTGGTCGAGATCGACGGGATCCCCGTTCACCACGACTTCGCCGACCGAGTAATTCGCCTTGGCGGTGACGGTGAGCGTGACTTGCTCCCCCTTACGATGGCTGTTGCCGCTCCCTTCTATGGGCTCGGAAACTTCCACCGTGCCCTGATCCGTGTTATACGCCTTGACCGTGACAGTATAATAGGTGTATGCCGTGACAAACGTTGCGGAGACCGTGGTGTTTTGCGTGATGGGGAACGTGTATTCGCCCTGCCCATTGAGCACGACGGGACTATCGTTCACCTTGACTTCGCTGACTGCATGTTCTTCCGCGGCAGTGACGGTAATTGTGACTTGTTCGTTCTCGACATAGCCCTTGGCAGGCTTCGCGGCAGGAGAAACCGCTACCGTACCAGCCTCTTCCGCGTACGGCGAGACTGTGACGGTATAATAGGTTATCGCATGGAAGGTTACGGCCACCGTCGTATCGCTTGTGACGGCAAACGTGTATTTGCCTTGCGAATCGAGATGGACAGCGTCACCGCCCACGGTGACCGCCTCGACCTCGTAATCTTCGTTGGCGGTGACGGTAATCGTGACCTCTTCGTTCTCGGCATAGCCCTTCGCGGGGTTCGCAGGGTCGGAGAGCGTTACCGTGCCGCCCTCTTCTTCGTACGGCGAAACCGTAACGGTATAATACGTTCCATCGGGCTCTGCCGGATCGCCGCAAGCGGCAAACAGGCCTACGCAAGCGAAAAGAACGGATACCGAAAGCACTACAAGCATCAGTTTCAAACGCTTCATGATACAAATACTCCTTGTAAATTTCTCTCAATTTTTGTAAAAATGTATAAAAAATGCGGTGAACATTCATATATACATTTTTTATGCTACTATCATATCATTTTGCGTCCATAATTGTCAAATGATTTTTTGTGATTTTATAAAAAAATTGCAAATTAAAATATAAAAATTTATAATACAATATATAAATATGTGAAAAGGACAGAGCGGGCGGCGCCCGCTCTGCCTTTTTATGAAATTATGCAAAGTATACACATATTACGCAGAAGCGACGTACGGCGCCGATTGCGACGGGCGGCCTATTCGGGCATGCCCTTCTTCTTACGCAGTTCGCGGATGGTCGCCTCGTAGCCCTTTTCGGACGGTGCGTAGAACACTTCGTCCTTCAAACTGTCGGGCAGGTACTGCTGTTTGACCCACCCGCCGTAGTTGTGGGGATACTTGTACTTTGCGCTCTCCGCCTTCATCTCCTTGCTGCCCATCGTGTTGTCGCGCAGATACTTGGGGATATCGTCGTCGTGCCTTTCGCGGGCGGCGGCCTTGGCGGCGTCCATCGCCATGACAACGGAGTTGCTCTTTTCCGCCTCGCAGACGTAGATGATTGCCTCGGAGAGGGGCAAAAAGCCCTCGGGCGCGCCCATATTCTGGAACGCCGTCAGGGCGCTCGTTGCCACCACGAGGGCACGGGGGTCGGCAAGGCCCACGTCCTCCGCGCTGTGCGCAATGAGGCGGCGGAAGATGAGCAAGGGGTCGCATCCCCCCTCGATGAGGCGGAACGCGTAATAGAGCGCGGCGTTTGCATCGCTCCCGCGGAGGGACTTGCAAAAAGCCGATAAAATATCGTAATAGAGGTCCTCGTTGTAGGAGAGGGCGCGGCGCTGGATGGACTGCTCGGCGTCGGCGAGCGTGACGTGGATCTTGCCGTTTTCCGCGGGCGGCGTGGTGAGCACGGCGAGTTCCAACGCGTTGTAGGCGGTGCGAAGATCCCCCGCCGCCGTGCGTGCGAGGTGCTTTACGGCGTCCCCGTCCATTTCCACGTCGTATGTGCCGAGCCCCTTGCGCTTATCGCGAAGCGCTCTTGTGAGCGCGCCCTGTATCTCCTCCTCGGTGAGGGGGAGAAATTCAAACACGCGGCACCGCGAGACGATGGCGGGCGTCATGGAGGCGTAGGGATTCTCGGTGGTAGAGCCGATGAAGATGATGGTGCCCTGTTCGATGGCGGGAAGAAGGGAATCCGACTGCGTCTTGTTGAAGCGGTGGCACTCGTCGAGGAGGAGATAGGTGCGCCGGTTGAACATTTTGAGGTTGTTTTTGGCCTTCTCCACCGCCTTTTTCACGTCGGAAACGCCCGAAGAGACGGCGTTGAGGCGCACGAACTCTCCGTTGGTCTGCGCGGCGACGATGTTGGCGAGCGTCGTCTTTCCGCACCCCGGGGGGCCCCAGAAGATGCAACTGCCGAGGCGGTCGAGCGAAATGGCGCGGCGGAGGAGCGACCCCTCGCCCACGATGTGGCTCTGCCCCACGAACTCCTTGAAGGTGGAGGCCCGCATGCGCTCGGCGAGCGGCTTGGCCTTCTCCTCGTTGTCGTTGAAATCGAATAGATCCATATCCCTACCTCGCCCGAATATCGCGGGCGGCTTGTACATAATTTAGAGCGTGACCGGAAAAAATCTCCTGCGTGGGCTACTCCGCGGGACGGGGGCCCTCCTCATTGCGGCGGCGATGGCGTTCTTCCTCGCCGACCCCGCCCGCTATGCAAACTGCGTGCGCGAGGGCGTTTCGCTGTGGGCGGTGAGCGTTCTGCCCGCTGTGTTCCCCTTTCTCTTTTTGACTGCGCTGTTTATCAAGACGCCCCTCTTTGCCGCGCTCTCGCGCGCTCTCGAAAGACCCGCCGCGGCGCTCTTCCGCGTCTCGGGAGCGGGCGCCTCCGCCGCCGTGCTCGCGGCAGTTTCGGGCTATCCCGTGGGCGCGCGCACCGTGTGCGATCTTGCGGGCGGCGGCCATCTTGAAGAGAAGTTCCGCCTCGCCTGCCTTGCGACGACCTCCGGCCCCATGTTCCTCGTGGGCGTAGTGGGGAGCGCGATGGCGGGGAGCGCCGCTACGGGTTGGCTACTCCTTTTTTGCCACTTTTCGGGCGTGTGGACGGTGAGTTTTTTTCTGCGCTTTACGGGCAAAAAAAGCGCCCCCATTCCCCGAAAATTGCGGATTTCGGGCGGCGACGAACTGCATTCTGCCGTCCTCTCCATCCTGTGCGTGGGGGGCTCCATCGCCCTCTTTTCCGCCTTCGGACAGATGGCCTGCGACCTTCTCCCCGCAAATGCGCCGACCGCGGTCATAGCCGCCGTGCGCGGGCTCATGGAGATGACGACGGGCTGTGCCCTCCTCGCCCCCATCGGAACACCCGCCGCGCTTGCGGGGTGCTGTTTCTTTGTGACGTTCGGCGGGGCGTGCGTCCTCCTCCAACAGGCGGGGTATCTCCGCCGCGCGGGAGTGAAACTTGTGCCCTTCATCGCCGTGAAATTCTTGCAGGGCGCCGTTGCGGGAGCCCTATGCTACGGGCTCGCCTTTCTCATTTAGCCGTATGCGCCGAGCAGTTTGAACTGATGGCAGTACGTTTCCGCCTCACGGATGGCGTCTCTCACCCGCTCCTCGGCAAGATTGCCCGCGAACTCGATGAAAAAGCGGTACTGCCCGAATGCGCCCTTTACGGGACGGCTCTCGATGCGGGTGAGGTTGAGGCTGTACCGCTGAAAGATCTTCAACAATCCGAGGAGCGACCCCGGCCGGTGTGCGCAGACGGCGGCAAGGAACACCATGGCGCTCCGCTCGGGCAGTTTGCCCTCCCTCTCCAACAGCAGAAAGCGGGTGAAATTGCCCTTGTCGTCGGCGATATTCTCCTTCGAGAGCACGACGCCCTCGCGCCGCACGTGCGCCCCCACGATGCCCGCCGACCGGCGATCGAGCCGCGAGAGGCTCTCCACCGTGGACGGGGTGAACTTCCACTGCGCCTGCGGGAGCCGCGTGCGAAGGTATTCCTTGCACTGCGCGATGGCCTGTTCATGCGAATAGACGAAGCGGATGTCCTCTTCCCTCACGCCTTCAAGCGTTGCGAGGCGGTGATCGACGGGCAGAGGCAGTTCGCGCACGCCGAACACCTTTTCCGAAGAGATGAGGTCGAGCGCGCCGCCCACGCCGCCGTTTAAGGCGTTTTCCACGGGCAGGACGCAGTAATCCGCCTCCCCTGCGGTGAGAAGGCGCACGGCCTCCGCAAAGGTGGGCGCAAGCAACACCTCCGCACCCGCGCACAGTTCCTCTGCGGCGCGCCCGGAAAAACTGCCCTCGGGCCCGAGACAACTCACTTTCATCTCTTTCTCCTTTACGCCTTCTCGTTTACGCCTTCTCGGCGATATCGAGGATGAGGCGTTCGGTATCTTCCCAGCCGAGGCAGGGGTCGGTGATCGACTTGCCGAACACCTCGTCGTGCCGCTGGCACCCCTCGACGAGGAAACTCTCGATCATGAACCCCTTGACGATGCGCTTGAAATCGGCGTCGTACATGCGGTTCTGCAACACCTCTTCCACGATCCTGATCTGTTGCTTATAGCGCTTGCCCGAGTTGGAGTGGTTGGCGTCGATGATGACGGCGGGATGGGAGAGCCCGCCCTCGGTGTTTTTATAGCCGTCGAGGACCTGCATCACCGTCTCATAGTGGTAATTGGGGATATCGTTGCCGTAGTTATCCACCCGCCCTCTGAGGACGGCGTGCGCATAGGGATTGCCGCCCGTGCGCACCTGATAGTTCTGATACTTGAACACCTGCGGGCTCTGCGCCGCGTAGATGGAGTTGATGAGCACGGGAATGGAGCCGCTCATGGGGTTCTTGACGCCCACGGGCAGTTCGATGCCGCTCGAAACGAGGCGGTGCATCTGGTTTTCGCTCGAACGCGCCCCCACCGCGACGTAGGTGAGAAGATCCTGCACGTAGGCGTAATTTTCGGGATAGAGCATCTCGTCCGCGGCCGAGAGCCCGCTCTCGGAAATGGCCCCGAGGAGCAGTTTGCGGATGGTGCGGATGCCCTTTACGATATCCTCGCCGTGCTCGGGGTCGGGCTGGGAGAACATGCCCTTATACCCCACGCCCTTGGTGCGCGGCTTGTTGGTGTAGATGCGCGGCACGAGCACGAGTTTCTCCTTGACGCGCTCGTTGAGTTCCCCCAGCCGCCGCACGTATTCGAGCACGGGCGCGGGCTCGTGCGCGGAGCACGGCCCCACGATGACGAGAAGTTTTTGCGATCTTCCCGCAATGACGTCCCTTGCGAGGGCGTCGCGCGCGGCCTTGACGGCCGCGAGGTCCGCGGGGAGCGGGCACTCCGCCACAAATTCCTCCGCGGAGGGGATGAGATTTTGCTTTTCAAACATGTCGGCCTCTCTTCACAATGTAAGCGTAGACCGCCTCGGGCACGTAACTTTCAAACGGCTTTCCGAAGGCGATGCAATTTTTGACGAGCGTGGAACTTACGTGGATGCGCTCCTGTTCGGCGGGAATGTAGAGCGTGACGAACTCCCTATCCAAATCGCGGCTCGCGTAAAAGGCGGCGTTTTCGTACTCGAAATCCACCGTGTTGCGCACGCCGCGCACGTAGAAAGGCGTATTTTCCCGTTTCAGAAGGTCCACGATGACGCCGTCCCATACGAGAACGCGCACGCGGGGCTCTTTTTCATAGACGGCGGCGATCATCTCCGCGCGCTCCTTCGAGGAGAACATACACGCCTTTTGCCTGTTTTCGCCGACGGCGATGACGACCTCGTCGAAGAGGCGCAGGCACTTCTCCACCATATCGGCGTGCCCCGCCGTGAAGGGATCGAACGTCCCCGCAAACACGCATTTTTTCATGCCTTGTCCTCCGAAAAGAAAAACACCTTTGTCCTGCCGTAACTGCGGAAACCGGAAAGGTTCCAGCCCGCGGGCGCAGTCTCCTCCCGCTCGCTCTCGTAGACGACGAGCCCGCCCTCTTTGAGGAGCCTTTGGGCGGCGACGGCGGAAAGCACCTTCGCGCAATACGCCTCCCGATAGGGCGGGTCGCAGAAGATGAGATCGAACTGCCCGTCGAGGCGCATGAGGCACGCCTCAAAGGACAAGGTATGCACCGTGCGCCGCTCTTTCAGCATGGCGAGATTTTTTTTGATGAGCGCAACGCTCGCCTCTTCCGCATCGTTGAACACGGCGTCCGCGGCGCCCCGCGAGAGGGCTTCGAGACCCAATGCGCCCGTGCCCGCAAAGAGATCGAGAACGCGCGCCCCCGCAAGGCGGGGCTGTAAGATCTGGAAGAGCGATTCCTTCACCCTGTCGGG
>CANPWF010000027.1 GCA_947581885.1 uncultured Clostridia bacterium | reverse complement strand
CGCAGAACGCCTCGCACAGTCCACCGGACTGATGCTCATGGTGCGTTCTGCGTCCCTCGAGGGGGAGCCGAGAGGGAGAGCCGAAAGTTGCGTACTCCTCCCCCTACTTGCACCCCGAGCATTCGCTGCACTTGCCGGAGCAATGTTTTGCGGGCTTTCCCGTAGAGGAGTACATACAGCCCGACCACACCCGTTCCCCCTTCTCTCCGCATTTGGGGCAGGGAGGGGCCTCCTCGAACGAGTGCACGAGCTCGCTGTACTGTTCCCCGCACTTGGGGCAGATATATTCAAGCAGCGGCATTTCTTCCTCCGTTTTTTCCGCTATTATACTCCGCCCCGCCGCAAATTGCAAGTGTTTAGATGACGCATTTCCCATCCGCAAAGGAATCGAACAATTCCTTGGCATGTGCCCCCGCGGCGGAAAAACAAGCCACCATGTCCGCGCGGGAGGCGATCTTCCCCTCATATTTTTCGGCGTACATCGAGAGGGCGCGGCGCACTTTCTCTTCCCCCGCGACGAGGCGGACGCGGTCGAAGAGCACCACCCCCTTGTCGTAGGCGATACTGCGGTATTCGTACAGCCCCGAGTACGCCGTGAGCGGACGGCTCATGCGGGTATCCGCCCCGCCACACACCTGCGAATACACCGAGAAGAAGGTGCGGTACGCCCTTTCGGAAGAAGAGACGAGTTTATCGTATTCTCCGAACGTCGGATCCTCTTTCGCGAGGAGGGCGACGGAATATTCCGCCAAACCCTCGTCCTGCCAAGCCTCGTTGAACTGGTCGCTCCCCACCATCGCATACCACCATTGGTGCGCCGTCTCGTGGGCGATGACGGAAGGCTTTTCCTCCTCTTGAAGATCGAGCGAGATAAGAGAAAGGCGGGGATATTCCATCCCCCCATAGGGAAGATCGGTCTCCACGACCCAATAGTCGGGATAGGCATACTTCAAAAACGTATCGCTGTAAAAGTTGAGCGAACTCACCGCTGCGTTCAAAGCGATCTCCGAACGCCGCTCTCTCGGGTGGCAGTATTTGACGAGAACACCGTTCGCCTCCGTCTCCTCCACGGCGTAATCCTTCGCGAGGACGAAGGCGACATCCCGCACGTTTTCGGCATGCAGAGAGTATCCGTTTTCGGTTTTTTCCGCATCGAACACTTCATACTCCGAAGGAACGCGCAGCGTCACATCGTAATCGGCGCACGCGCTCACGAAGGGGTCGCCGTTGGGGGTGTAAATCAGTTCGGAAAACCCGCCCTCATTCAGCGGACAGAGCACGGGATAGAAGTTGGCGAGATTGACGGCGTGCTCCCCCACGCCGAGGCGGTGCCCGATCGTCGCGAGCGTCGTCTCGAAGGAGATAGATATCTTCGCCGTCTCGTCGGGATAGAGCTCTTCGGGAAGGGTGACCGTCAAAATATTTTCGTCCTCGCCGCCCACGGTGAACGTTCCGCCCTCCACGGAGGAGATAGAAATTCCGCCGTAGCTCTCCCCATGATAGTACGCCTCCTCGACGAAGGGTTCCCCCACGGGGCAGTACTTCGCCCCCGCGCGGTAGGCGTTGGGATAGAGCTCGAATTTGAGGGCGGGAAGGGGCAATTCCGTGGGGTTCACGATCTCCGCTTCCATGCGGGCGACGAGCTTTTGCTCCTCGGGGAAATACTCCGCGTCGATCCGATATTTCGTCCCCTTTTTTGAAGAGCAGGAAGATAGCGGCACCGAGGAAAGCAGCACCCCGCATGCGATACATAGGACAACTTGTTTTTTCATGCTCCTACTCTATGCCCCCGCCCTCCCGATTATGCGAAAAACCCTCTCCCGACTCGGGACGAAAAAAATTATTTTGTTGATTGAAAATCATTGACTTGCATTCAATGAATATGGTATCATCAAACCGAAAGAAAAATAAAAATCGGAGGAAATATACAATGATCGATCAGGTTCTGGCTCGTCACAATGCGACTCTTCGCGTAAAAGTCGCGGTAAAAACGCTTATCTCGGTGGGAATCATCGCGCTCGCGGTCATCCTTCCGCAACTTGTCCACCTCGCCCTCGGCGCGGACGGCGGGATGAAATGGCTGCCCATGTATCTCCCTGTCCTTCTCGGCGGGTGCTTGCTCGGTTGGATGTGGGGGTTGGGTGTTGGAATCCTCTCCCCCGCCATTAGCTTTGCGATAACTTCGCTTGCCGGAAACCCCATGCCCGCCGCAATTCGTCTGCCTTATATGATCGTCGAACTTGCGGTATTCGCGGCGGTTTCGGGACTGTTTTCGCACAGGATCGCGGAAAACGGCTGGATGGCGTTCCCCGCGGTACTCCTTGCGCAAGTCGCAGGCAGGCTCGTGTTCCTCTTGATAGCTGCCATTTTCCAAAGCGTTTCTCCCCTCTCGGCGGTCGTCGTTTGGTCGCAGATCCAAACGGGACTTTTGGGGTTGGTCTTGCAAGCGGTTCTTGTTCCCTTTATGGTTATGGGGCTTCGCCTTCTCCTCAAAAATAACAAGGAATAAAAGAGCATGTCGGAAAAAATGACGAACCGAAAACTTGCCGCTTTGGAAACGAGGAAGAAACTCTTGGAAACGGCAAAGGTCATCATCCGCGAAAAGGGACTTGTGAATACCTCGGTCGAGGAGATCACAAGGGCTTGCGGCGTTGCAAACGGCACGTTTTACACCTATTTCAAGCGCAAGGAAGATGTGGTGTTTGCGATCAGCCGCGATATGTTCGGTGAGATCTACGAAAAGGCGCAAAGCTACGACGGACAATTTATGGATCGGTTGGCGTTTTATATGGTGACGTTTTCGGGACATATCGAACGGGACGGACTGAAACTCTGCCAAGAATGGGTGCGCAATACCGTCGATCCCGATCTCGTGCAGAATCCCTATGACAAGGAAAAACTCCGCATGGACATCGATTCCCTGAAAGGGATCATAAAAACGGGCATCGAGCGGGGCGAATTGAAAGAGGATACGCCGATCGTCGCACTCGCCGACGCGCTTACGGACGTTCTCTACGGCGAAATGCTCTGTTGGGATATGTCGGGCGGAGCGTACGGGTTCGAGGAGCACACCAAAACGTTTTGTACGACGTTCCTTCCCGCAACGATGAAGCCCTATTTAAGCGGCAAAGCCGAATAAAAAAACAAAGATGCGTGAAATCAAAATCGGGATTCGGACTCTTGCGCCTGCCGCAAAGAAGCCGTAAAAACGCAGACGGAAGGCGGTTTTCGATCCTACATGGATCGATTCGTCGAAGTTTTCTTCACGGCGCA
Source organism: uncultured Clostridia bacterium (assembly GCA_947581885.1). Taxonomy (GTDB): domain Bacteria; phylum Bacillota; class Clostridia; order Christensenellales; family Borkfalkiaceae; genus Gallimonas. Next base: position 10,673 of record CANPWF010000027.1, on the reverse strand, counting down.
AAGCGGGCGCAGGCATCGGAGCGATTACAAAGTACCTGAAAGTGTTGCAAAAACAGCGAGGAAAGATCCTCGCTGTTTTTGCGTCCCGCCCAAAGAAAGGAGCTCTTTTCATTTCTCTTCGAGAAGAACGTCGAGATAGTCGGTGGGGTTGACGGGTTTACTTCCGAGCGACATATAGAAGTGCAGGTGCACCCCGTCGAATCGCTCGATGCCGTACGCCCCCGCGACGGTGCCGATCGCCTCGCCGCGCGTCACCTTCTCCCCCTTGCCGAGCCCGTCGACGGGTTCCACAAAGCGGTAATACGAACGCAGTCCGTCGCCGTGGTCGATGACGACGAGATTGCCCGTAAATTCGCTGTACGTGACGCTCTCGACGACCCCGTCCCCGATGCAGCGGACGGTAGAGCCCTCCGCCGCGTCGTAGTCGATCGCCTTATGGTAGTACCCCCAGCCGAGCGTCTTGTTGTCGTACACGTCGTAGAAGTTGACTTTTGGCGAAGCGTTCTCGACGGGAGAGACGAAGCGCACCGTCTGACCCGAAGAGGGCTCCGAGGGTTCCTCGGGGGGTGCGTCGGGCACGATCGGGTCGGGGTCCGCGATGACGGGCGGTTCTTCCACGAGGATCTGATCTCCCCCCTTCGTGAGGAAGTAGACGGTGAGAACGGTCGCCGCCGCGAGGAGCAGAACGCCGACGGCGAGGACGAGGTAGAATAGCCATCTCTTTTTGCTTTTGGTCTGTTCTTTCATGGGTATGCCTCCGAAAATTTTTGTATGTAGATGATTGCCCTCTCGGAAAAATTTATACATGGGGTTCAAAAACCGCCGAAGATGAGGGGCGTTCCCACCGCCGTCTGCTCGGCGTTCACCGCGATATGCAAATTCACATACGCCCCGCCGACCCGCACTCCTTCCCCCAAAAGAGGGGAATACAGGTAATAGTTTTTCACGCCGCAACTCTCCTCCGTGAATTGCAATTTCCCGCGGAATTCTTCGATGAGCTCTTCGGCGCGGTCCCCGTCGTAGCGGACGCTCTCCCCTTTCGCATGAAATTTGAGCTTATCTATAAAGGGAGTTTCGGTTCGGACAACAAGCCCCGACGAGCTCCCCGTATACAGCTCGTATCCATATCCGCCTCGGAATACGGGGGAGAAGGAAAGCAGAAGAAAAAATCCCGCGCAGGCGATACAGCAAAGGATAACGAACATGGAGCGTATTCTTCCCACCCTTCCGCGCATAAAAAAATCCTCCCCGTGGGGAAGATTTTTGCCGCTTTTTTCCGTTTTATACCTATTTGCCCCAACCGAGCTTTTCGCCGCCGAGGATATGCAGGTGCAGGTGCGGAACGGTCTGCCCCGCCTGTTCGCCCTGATTGATGACGATGCGGTACCCGTCCTGCAACCCGAGCGACGGCAACACTTTGCCGAGGGTATAAAACGCCCGCCCCAACGTTTCGGCGCGGAATTCGTTGAGTTCGGCGATCGTCTTGTAGTGTTCTTTGGGCACGCACAAAAGGTGGATGCGCGTGATAGGTTCGATGTCCTCAAACACGACGATCTCCTCGTTTTCGTACACCTTGCGCGAGGGAATTTCCCCCGCAATGATCTTGCAGAATACACAGTTATCCATATTATCCTCCGATGATCTCGGCGCGAACGCCGTCCTTCACTCTTTCGAGAAGGCGCACTCTTTTCAGTTCGCCCTCTTTCGCGTTTTCCGCATAGGCGCGGATATAATTTTCGGTATAGCCGCCGTCCTCTTCGAAAAGAACGGTCGCTTCCGTCCCGAGAAAGCGGCGAATGAACTGCTCTTCCTGCGCCGCCGCCTCTTTTATGAGCCTTGCCGTCCGCTCGCGCTTGACTTCGGGGGGAAGGTCGGGAAGTTTCGAAGCCACCGTCCCCTCCCGCGGGGAGAAGGGAAACACATGCACGTGCGCGAACCCCGCTTCCCGAACAATGGAAAGAGACTCTTTGAAGTCCTCTTCCGTCTCCGTGGGGTAGCCGACGATGATGTCGGTGGTAATGGCGGCGGTCGGGAACGCCTCCTTCACGCGGGCGCAGGCGGCGAGATATTCTTCCCGCGTGTACTTCCTGTTCATGGCACGGAGCACGGCATCCGAACCGCTTTGCAGGGACAAATGGAAGTGCGGCATGACGGGCGCGGCCTTCGCGGCGGCAAGAAATTCCTCGGTGATCGCGCTCACTTCGAGGGAGCCGAAGCGAATGCGGGCGGGAATATCCTTCAACCGAAGGAGAAGCCCCGATAGATCGCAACCTTCGCTCTTGTAGGAAGAGAGGTCCACCCCCGTCAGAACGATCTCCTTCGCGCCGCAGGAACTTACTTCCCCGAGGATGGATCCCGCCGAGCGGGAACGCGACCTGCCGCGGAGATAGGGAATGATGCAGTAGGAACAGAAGCGGTTACAGCCGTCCTGAATGCGCACGAAGGCACGCGTCCGCGTGCGGGCGGGGTAGGGAAGTTCGCAGAACGTCTGCTCGCTCCCGCAAAAAATTCCTCCCTCGTCGAGAAGGTCTAAAAGTTTCCTCTTTTGCATCGCGCCCGTCACGAGATACACGCCCTCTTTTTTGGCGAAAACGGAAGCGTCGCGCTCGGAAGCGCACCCGCAGACGGCGATCTTCGCGTCCTTGTTGAATTTCCTCATCCGCGCGATCGCCTGCCGCGATTTCTTCTCCGCCTCCGCCGTCACCGCGCAGGTGTTGAGGATATAGAGATCGGCATAGGAGAGCTTGTCCGTCACCTCATAGCCCCTCTCTTGCAGGGCGGTCATAAGAGATTCGCTCTCCGCCTCGTTCATCTTGCACCCGAGGGTGAACACGCACGCCTTCATCTCCATTCCCCCGCCTTTTCCATGACGACGGCAAGCAGAGCGATCGCCGCGGTCTCCGCGCGGAGAACGCGCTTCCCGAGCGAAATGCCGCAAAAGCCCTTCTCTTTGGCGGAACGGAATTCTTCCTCCGTAAATCCCCCTTCGCTCCCCACTACGATGCAGTACGAGACACCCATGTCCGCGATCGCCCCCTCGGAAGCCTCTAAAAATTCACAGGCGAAGAGTTTATGTTGATAGTCCTTCGCGGAATCGAGCGCGGCGGAAAAGCTGTCGAAATATTCGATTGCGGGGACGCGGGCACGCATGCACTGTTTGGAGGCCTCGCGGGCGACGCGTTCGAGGCGGGAGAGCTTGTTCTCCCCGAAAAAGGCGGAACAGTAGCGGGAAGAGAACACGCCGATGCGGTTTACTCCCAGCTCGGTCGCCTTCTGCACGACGAGTTCGGTCTTGTCCCCCTTCAACGCGCCGATCAGAAGGTAAACGTCCGTTTTGGGTTCACGGTCGGAGACGGTCTTTCCGATCACATGAAGATACAGCGTCCCCTTTTCCGCCCGCGCGACGATCGCCGAATACTCCGCGCCGCTCCCGTCGAGAAGAGTGACTTCGTCCCCCGTGTTCAGCCGCAACACGTTTTTGGCATGGCGGTATTCGTCCCCCGTGAGGGCGACCTCTTCCCCGATATTCTCTGCAAAAAACCGATTCCGCGCCATGTTATTTCAGTACAAGGGCGCACCATTCGCCCCTTTTCTCCTCTTTGACGGGAGAAAGCCCCGCCGAGATAAATCTCGCCTTCACCTTCTCCATCCGATCGGGAAGGATGCCCGAAAGGATGACCGTCCCGTTCTTTTTCAGGTGGGAAGGGACGGCGGGCGCGAGAAGAATTAAGATCTCCGCCGTGATGTTGGCGAGAATGAGATCCGCCCGCATCGAAGTATCGTCTACAAGATTGCTCTCCTTGGCGACGACGATCTGTTCCACCCCGTTCTTTTGGGCGTTATGCATGCTGCTTGCGACGGCGACGGGGTCGATATCGGTGAGGAAACACCTGCTTGCCCCGCACTTCGCCGCGGCGATCCCCAAGATCCCGCTCCCGCAACCGACATCGAGGACAACGTCCCCTTCATGAAGGTATTCCTGCATGAGCTCGACGCACATCGCCGTCGTCTCGTGCTCGCCCGTGCCGAACGCCATGTTGGAATCGAGAAGGATGACCTTCTCTTCGGGCCTCTTTTCGTAGGGGATCCATTCGGGCACGACGACGATATCTTTCAAATGGATGGGGCGGAAGTGCTTCTTCCAAACGTCGATCCAATCGTCGCCGTCGATCTCGCGCACCGTCTCTTCGAGGGTGCCGAAGTCGATCTCCCCGCCGCTCAAAATTTGCCGCTCCCGGATTTTTTGCATGACCGCGGGGATCTCCCCCCGTTTTTCCAAGGAGAGGAACCCCTTCACAAGGGTCTCGGAAGGGGCTTGCATGCTCTCGTCGAGATAGTCCCAATACACGCCGTTCTTGCCCGATTGCAGCGCGACGACATCGGCATAGTCGGAGACGGCGACCCCGCCCTCGGTGTATTCCCAAAGAACGTCAGAGACGAGTTCGCTCGCCTCGCTCGTCGTATGCACGGTGAGTTCCAAATATTTCATAGCAAATTTATTATAGAAGAAGGGAGCGAAAATGTCAACGCTTTGCGCCCCTTTCCGTCTTTTATGGGGGCGGAAAAGGTTCGCGCCCGCCGAATTCTTCGGCGGGCGCGAGGGAGAAAGAAAGTTATGCGCGATAGATCTCTCTGCCTTCCCGATAGGTGCAAATAACGTTGAAGGCGGGATCCAACACGGCGAAGTCGGCGCGTTTTCCCGCCGCGATAACGCCGCGATCTTGAAGCCCCAAATTGCGGGCGGGGTTGAGCGTTGCGCACTCCGCCGCCTTCTCCAAGGGCAAGCCCACCTTTTCGACGAGATTTTTGAGCGCGACGTTCATTTTCAGCACGCTCCCCGCGAGCGTTCCGTCCGCAAGGCGTGCCTCGCCGTTCTTCACATATACCGTCTGCCCGCCCAATTCGCTCACGCCGCCCGAAATGGCTTTTGCCCGCATCGCGTCGGTGATGAGGGTGACGCGTTCCCACCCCTTGCACTTGAAGAGGAGCTTGATCGCGGGAACGGAGACGTGAACGGTATCGCAGATGAGTTCGCAATAGAGTTCGTCGAGAAGGAGTGCGCTGCCCACCGTGCCGATCTCCCGATGATGCAGGGGGGATTGGGCGTTATAGGTGTGCGTCACGCCGCGGGCACCCGCCTTCACCGCCCGCTCGATATCCGCATATTTCGCGCCCGTGTGCCCGATCGAGGGCACGATCCCCATATCCCTGAGGGCGGAGATGAGCGGAAGGGCACCCTTCTCTTCGGGGGCGAGGGTGACGATGCGGATGCGCCCGCCGCTCGCTTTCCAATACCGATCGAATACTTTCTTGGAAGGCTTCGCGACCGATTCGAGGGGTTGGGCACCCTTGTGTGCCGCCGAGATGAAGGGCCCTTCGAGATGCACCCCGAGAAGTTCCGCCCCCTCCTTTTTCTTCGCCTTCGCGTACGTATCGGCGGCGGAAAGGGCGCGTTCGATCTCCTCGGGCGGGCAGGTCATGGTGGTGGCGCAAAAGCCCGTCGTCCCCTCTTTGGCGATCATCGTCGCAATGGTTGTTAACGCCTCATCGGTGCCGTCCATCGCGTCCGCACCGCCCGCGCCGTGGATGTGCTCGTCGATAAATCCCGGGAGCACGACGGCGTTTTCGGGAAGGGAAATCTCCTCCGCGTCGGAAGAAGAAGTTCCGAAGGGAAGAACACTTTCCTCGAAGGCGAGATCGACCCGCTTTATCCCCTCTCCGTGCACCAGAACGTTGGCATTTTTGAAGATTTTCATACCCCGTCCCCCAATTTTTGTGCCGCCGCCCGATCGCAGACGAGCACGACGTTTCCATGTTTTTGCAATATACTTGCGGGAAGTGCCGTCGTCACTTCGCCCTTCACGAGCCCGTAGACGGCGTTCGCCTTATTCGCCCCGCTCGCAAGGATGAGAATGCGGCGAGCGTCCATGATGTTTTTCAGCCCCATCGTAAACGCCCTGCGCGGAACGTCCTCGATCCGTTCGAAGAGGCGGGAATTATCTTTCACCGTGCTCTCGGCGAGGGCGACCGTGTGCGTCTCGCTCCCGAAGGGCGTGAACGGTTCGTTGAAGGCGATGTGCCCGTTGGAACCGATCCCGAGCACTTGCAGGTCGCGGGGCATGCTATCCAAAAGGGCGTTATAGCGGGCGCATTCCGCCTTTTCGTCGGTCGCCATTCCGTTTTCGATATGGGTGTTTTCGGGGAGAATGTCGATTTGCGAGAAGAGGTGTTCCCGCATAAAGAAAGCGTAGCTCTGCGGATGGGAAGAAGGGAGCCCGATATATTCGTCGAGGTTGACCGCCTTTACGTTTTTGTAGCTTACCTTTCCTTCCCGATAGCCGCGCACCATCCTCTCGTACAGCCCGAGCGGAGTGGAACCCGTCGCGAGCCCCAAAACGCACGCGGGGTTACGTTTCACCGTCTCCTCCACGACGGAGCAGGCAACGTCGCTCATCTCATCATAGTTTTCTACAACGACGATCTCCATGGTTCCTCCTCAATCGCGGTCGGGATACAGCGAAGCCGCCGCAATGCTCTGCCCCACCCTTCTGCTGCTCTCGTCGGGCAAGCAGAGTTCGGGACAGACAAAGTCGGGATAGTCCTCTTTCAGGACGCGTTTGCAGTTTTCGAGCACGAGATTTCCGCCCTTGCCCCCCATCACCCTGCCGAGAAGGAGCACGTGCGCCATATCGTAGAAGAGGGCGTAATAGGGAAGGGTATGCCCGAGATACACGCCGATATCCGAATAGATCTGTACGGCGAGAGGGTCGTCCTTCTCCATGAGGGCTTGGATCTCTTTGAGCTTTTGCGCGGGAGTGAGCCCTTCCTTGAAAGCGTGCCCCCCCGCTTCGGCGAGCTTGATGACCGCGTCCTGCGAGAAGTACTTGCACCCCACGCCGATATCCCCGCTCCACTCGTCGCGCATGGCGTTCTCGTTGAAGTCGACGGGTGCGAAGGCGAGCTCGGAGAGCCACCCGTTGATCCCGCCGTCGCGGTTGATATAGCCCACCGCCTCGCTCGTGCCCATGGCAATGCCGAGCACGCGGGTATCGTTTAAGTCCATGCTCCCCGCAAGGGCGGTAACGTCGCCGTCGTTGGCGACTTCGACGGGCGCACCCATCTCCTTTGCGACGTTGATATAGATATCCTTGATGAAGTCCCCGTATTTTTTCTTGTCCACTTTCAGAAAGAGGGAAGCAACCATCGCGCGGTTATCGATATACACCCCCGCGGAGGAAACGCCGATGCTGTCTACCCGCGGCATATAAGATGCCGCCGTTTTCATCGCCGTCAGAATTTCGTTGTAATGATAGTGCGGGTCCTCCGTCGTCTTGGGGTTCCAGACGACTTCTTCGCTGTACACCGCCTTGCCGTCGATCACCGCGCTCACCTTGCGGTCGCTCCCGCCCGCGTCGAAGCCGATACGGCATCCCTTCGTGTATCCGCCGACCCTTAGCGAGGCGTTCTTCTGCACGGGAACCTCGGCAAGCTCGACGACTTCGAAGGCGCGTTCGTACACCCCGCTCATGAAGTCCTCGTCGAAGGCGCGTTCGCCCGTTTTTGAGTAGGCGCGGCGAAGGTGGGAATAGATCGCATGGCTCCCCATTACCCCGATCTTGTATCCGCCGCACACCCAGAGCACCGTCTTTACGAGCCGATCGGCGATGCGGCAATTCCATTCGTCGTCCACCCCGTCTGCAAGCGCGTCGAAGGAATAAACAAAGTTATATCCGCCGTTGCGCTCCACCGCGAAAGTGACGCGGGCGCGGCGGTTTTTCGGTTCTTCCTGCACGCGCGTATCAAAATCTTTGAGGGCGCGGATCATGGGCAGGAAGTGGGGATCGAGTACGGGTTTTATCATTTTTTTCACCTCAGGACAAATTATAACGCCGCTTTTTCCAAATTCAATGGAAATTCTTTTCTGTTTTTTTGGGATTGTTGCGCAAATTATTCACAATAAGATTTACAAATCATGAAGGATATGATACAATACAGGCATGGAACAGAAGAAGTATTATTTGCATCGGATCGACAACCTGCTCAACGTGAAGAAAGTTTGCACCGTCCACTATCAGGCGTTGCCCAAAAAGTACGTCTCCAAAGAGGAGGCGCACGACTTTTGGGAACTCATCTACGCGGACAAGGAAGAGATCGCCGTCGTGCTCGGGGGAGAGAGGGAAATTCTCCGTCCGCAGGAGATCGTCTTTATCGAGCCCAACGCCCCTCACTATGTGGAGAGCGGCGAGGCGGAACCCAACATCTTCATCGTCTCCTTTGAATGCCGTTCGGAGTGCATGCACTTCTTCCGCAACAAGAAGATCGCGGTGCCCAAAAAGCGGCTCCCCCTCTTGCAGACCATGCTCTCCGAGGCCCGCGGGACCTTCCTTCTGCCCGATTTCGACCCCGACCTCGACCACTTGACCCTCCGCTCCGACCCCTTGCTCGGCGGGGAGCAAATGCTCAAAAACGCGCTCGAAATGCTGCTCATCCACCTGCTTCGGCGGGAAAACGACCTCGCGCCCGAGCCTACCTTCGTCTCCAAGATCGCCGCATCCGACGAACTCGAGGACGAGATCATGCGCATTCTCCGCGAAAAGATCTACGGCAAGCTCTCTCTCGACGAGCTGTGCGCCGCCCTCCACTACGGGAAGGTGAAGCTGTGCGGTTTCTTCCGTGAAAAGACGGGCGCGAGCATCTACCATACCTATCTCAACCTGAAAACGGACGAGGCGAAAACGCTCATCCGCCGCAACCTCTCCTTTTCGGAGATCGCCGAAAAGCTGTGTTTCGACTCCGTCCCCTCTTTCACGAGCGCGTTCAAACACATCACGGGCATGACCCCGGGCGAATACCGCGCCTCGATCTCGGGATAACGAAAAGAAAGGACCCTCCGCTGTGTGCGGAGGGTTTTTTGATACATGGGGTCGGAAAAATGCGGTTTTTACAGCAGACCCGCGTTGACGGGGCAATCGGGAATGGTGGAAAATCCGCGGGCGAGATCGGCATCGGTGGGGATGATGTCCGTCATTGTGCCCTCGTTGTACTGCTTGTAGGCGGCGAGGTCGAAATATCCCGTCCCCGTGAGCCCGAACAGGATGACCTTCTTCTTCCCGCTCTCGCGGCAGGCGACCGCCTCGTCGATCGCCGTGCGGATGGCGTGCGCACTCTCGGGCGCGGGCAAAATTCCTTCCGTCCGCGCGAACATCGTCGCCGCTTCGAACACCTTGCTCTGCTCCGCCGAGACGGCGCGGATGAACCCGTCGTGATAGAGTTTGGAGATGATCGGGCTCATGCCGTGGTAGCGAAGCCCGCCCGCATGGTTGGGCGAGGGCATGAAGCCGCAGCCGAGGGTGTACATCTTGGCGAGCGGGGTCGTCTTGGCGGAATCGCAGAAATCGTAGACGTATTTCCCCCTCGTGAGGGAGGGGCAGCTCGCGGGTTCCACCCCGACAAAGTCGATATCGTTAAGCCCTTCCAAGCGTTCCCCCATGAAGGGGGCGATGAGCCCGCCGAAGTTGGAGCCGCCGCCCACACAGCCGATGATCACATCGGGCTTCACGCCGTACTTATCGAGCGCGATCTTGCTTTCGAGCCCGATGACCGATTGATGCAGAAGAACGTGGTCGAGCACCGAACCGAGCACGTAGCGGCAACTGTCGGTGGTGACCGCCTTCTCCACCGCCTCGGAGATGGCGCACCCGAGCGATCCGCCCGTATCGGGGAATTCGGCGAGGAGCTTTCTGCCCGCCTCGGTGGTGTTCGAGGGGGAAGGGATGACGTTCGCCCCGTATGTGCGCATGACCTCTTTGCGGTAAGGCTTCTGCTCGGAAGAGACCTTCACCATATATACGTCGAGGTGAAGTCCGTAGTACGCCGCCGCCATCGCGAGGGCGGTCCCCCACTGCCCCGCGCCCGTCTCCGTCGTGATCGAACGAAGCCCTTGGCAACGGGCATAATACGCCTGCGCCGCGGCAGAATTGAGCTTGTGCGAACCCGACGTGTTGTTCCCCTCGAACTTGTAGTAGATCTCCGCGGGGGTTTTCAGGGCGGATTCGAGACAGTACGCCCGCACGAGGGGAGAGGGACGGAACATCCGATAAAAACTGCGGATGCCGCCCGGGATCGCGATGTACTCGTCCCGCTCGTTGAGTTCCTGATCGACGCATTCGTCGCAGAAAACGTGGGTGAGGTCGTCCCGCGAACAGGGCTTCTGCGTCGCGGGGTTGACGAAGGGCGCGTGCCGCGCACCCTTGTGCGCCTTGAGATTGTACCACGCCTTGGGCATCTCGTCCTCGGTGAGGTAGATCTTGTAAGGGATCTTCTTTGCCATAGTTGTTTCCTCCCGAAAATAAAATAAAAAGGAGAAATCCGTTTGGGACGAATTTCTCCGTGTTGCCACCCAATTTCACGCCTTCCTCGCGGAAGCCGCCTTACGGGGCACATGCATGCCCGCTCTCTGTAACGGGAGAGCCCGTCGGGAACTACTTGCTATTGCGTTCGCCCCCGCCCTCGGGAATCCATTCGCCCGCTGCGGACCGCCCCTTTCCCACCGATCGGGGGCTCTCTGTGCGTCCGTCGCGACGGGTTACTTCTTTCCGTCGTCGGTTTATATATGCATTGTATCATGTATAAAACCGCTTGTCAATAGGATTTTATAAATTTTTTTTGAAAAT
>CANPWF010000026.1 GCA_947581885.1 uncultured Clostridia bacterium | reverse complement strand
GGGCTGCTCGTTGCCCTCTCCGCTCGGAAGGGCATCAAGAAGGAGTTCCCGTTCGGCCCTGCCATCTCGTTTGCGGCGGTCATTTCGCTGCTCGTCGGGCAGGACGTAATACAATGGTATCTGACGCTATTTCAGTAAAGGAGAATGTCCATGAAGCATTGCATCGGTTTCGACATCGGGAATCACGCGATCCACGTTGCGGTCCGCAAGGGCGACAATATCGTCCGCGGGCTCACCGAACGCCTCGCGCAGGATCTCGTGAAAAACGGCGCGATCACTTCCTTCGAAGTGATGACGGACTTTTTGAAGGAGCTTAAAAAGAAGGAAGGGCTCACAGTCCGCGATGCCGCGCTCGTTTTGCCTGCTGCACACTGCTATTGCCGCCGTTTCTTCGTTGCGGCGAACACGCGCGATCAGCTGATGTTCAACCTGCCCTACGGGTTCAAGGATTTCATCACCGACGACAAGAGCAACTATTTCTTCGACTGTGCGGTGCTCAACGCCGTTCGCTATGGCGACGGCCGCCCGCCCGAATTCGACGTGCTCGCCGTCGCCGCCCGCAAGGAGACCATCGAGGACTACATCAACCTCTTCCGCCGCGCGGGCTTCAAACTCAAAACCATCATTCCCGAGGAGTTCGCCTACGTCAATCTCCTTCGGAAGATGGGGGATGAATCCCACCACCACGGCATTCTCGATATCGGGCACAACGCGGTGAAGCTGTTCTTCTTCAACGGCTCCATGTTCGATAGCGTCCGCGTGATCGACTACGGCTTGAATGCCCTCGACGAGGTCATCTCCGAACAGTTCGGCGTGGATAATTTCGTCGCGGGGACGTACCGCGAGAACGACTTCAACGGCGCGAACAACCTCGACGGGTGCCGCGCGATCTACGGTGCCATGGCACTCGAAGTTCTCAAAGCCATCAATTTCTACCGCTTCAACGGCGGTTCATTGCAACACCTGCACTGCTGCGGCGGCGGTTCGCACAACGAGGCGTTGATGCAGTCGCTCCGCACCACTCTTCCCGTGGAGATCTCGGATATGAAGGAACTCTTCGCCGAGAACAAGGGGAAGGGCGCGATCGACTATCCGCTCATCGCCGCGGCGGCGGGCGCAGCTTTGCAATAAGGAGGAAGATATGTCCGAAAAAAGACAGAAAGCGGACGGCGAAGTCGAGTATTACGACGTATCCGAAGGCGTGAACCGAAAGGGGAAGGCGCGTGCTCTCTCTTCGAAGTATTCCGAAAAGAACACGGTGAACCTGTGCATCCGCGAGAGAAAGGGGATCTCGGCAGAGCTCTTCTTCCTCATCCTCGCGGGGATCTTGCTCGTGCTGTTGCTCCTCGAATTCTTCGGCGCGTATCAGCCCTATCTTCGGTTGGAAGCCGCCGAACAGCAGCTTGCCGACGAGCAGGCGGCGGTGCAGGCGATGCAGGATTCCATGAAGGACTATAAAACCGTGCAGGATAGCTACCGCGAGCACAATTACGAGAAATTCCCGCGCGAGCGCGTCGATCGGGAAGATGTGTTCCAACTCATCGAGGAAGTTATCTTCGATAAAGGGGTCATCACTTCCTTCAACCTCAACGGGAATACCTTGACCCTTTCTCTCAGCGGCGTTTCCATTGTGGAACCCACCGACCCCGAGAAAGAGGGCATGAACGACAGGCAGTACATTCTCACCAATATCGAAAAGAGCCCGATCGTCTCCGATTACGACAGCCCGCAATATACGGCAGAGTACGACTCGGCGGGACAGGACACGGGCAAAGTTTCGTTCACGATCACGATCGTCTTTAAGGACGCGGCCTAAAAGTAAGGAGGGAGAGAGATGGCTAACAAGTATTTGAAACATCGCTTTACCTTGCGCGAGACCATTCTTCTGTGGATCCTCTTCGGGGTCCTCATGGTTGGGTTGTTCTTCGGGCTCGTGTTCTATCCCATCCGCAGCCGCACGCAGGACCTGCAAACGGAGTTGGATGCTGTCGCCGAAGAGCGGGCAACGACCGAAGCGACCAAGGCGGATTACGACATGATGAAAGCCGAACTCAAACGCCTCGAAACGCAGGGGGACGACACCGTTATGCCCGCAAGCAACGGCGTGCACTCCCGCGAATTGCAGGATAAGGTGGACGCGATTCTCGTCGGGATCGACCACGGTTACAGGGCTTCGATCACCGACTTGCAGGACGGCGTTGTCCAGCGGAGCGTCAGGCTCGATTTCACCGTGAATGACACGAACAAGGGTGCACCAGATATAACCGTGTACAAGAAGGTCCGCGACGTGCTCGCAAAACTCGTGACGACGGGCTACCGCTGCTCGATGAGTTCGCTCAATCTGAACCCCAACGGCACCAACCTGAGAGATGCCAATTCGATCGCCGTTTCCACCGTCATCGAGTTCTTCGAATTGGGCTGATTTCCGACCCCATTCCGCGATTTTCTTTCGGAAGAGAGGGGAAAACAACTTCAAAACAACATCAAAATACCCGACCGTTCGCGGTCGGGTATTTCCTATCTTCTTTGAATTTTCTCAATCCTCGGTGGAGGCGCGGGCTTTCTCGATGCGGTTCTCGTCCATGCGCTTCACGCACTCGGCGACGCTCATATCTCCGCGGAAGAGGGCATTCAACGCCTGCATCATGTCGTCCGCGCTGTATCCGACGATCTTGGTGCTCGCCGTCGATACGCGCTCGTACCTCTCGATCTCGCCCTTCTCCGCCGCTTCCGTCACCATTTTGGATTGGATGTTCGTGTTCTGCCCCTCAAAGACGCTCACGGTGGGGATATCCTTGAAGGCGACGTTGTAGTTTTCGGGGGCCGCGCAGAACTTCAAAAAGGCGAGGGCTTTCTCCTTTTTCGAGCCGTTCTTGTTCACCATCATCATGTTGAGGTTGCCGCCCTCGAACGTCCCGGCCGTGCCCATATACGCGGGCATGAGCGCGAAATCTTCCTTCTTGTACTTCCCGTCGGTGAAGTCGGTGTAGAACCATGTATCCCAAATGAAGGTCATCGCCGCTTCCCCCGAGGCGAGGGCGGGGGAGATATCGTCCCAACCCTTTTTGAGGAAGTCTTTCCCAAACCACCCGCTCTTGGCGGCGTTGTCGAGCCACGTCACCATATCCGTGACGGCGGGGATATCCCCGTATCCGATCTCGCCCGCGTTGAGCTTTTCGAGCGTTTCTTTGCCTTCCTCCCCGTCCGCGAATACGGGATCCAACCCGAACTGCGCCATCCACGAGCACCCGTCCGCGGGCCAGAGAATGGGGGTGATGTTCTTGTTTTTCAAACTTTCGCACAGGCCGTTGAAGTCTGCCTGCGTCGTCGGAACGCGCAGACCGTTCTCCTCGAAGAGCTTGGCATTATAGTAGCACCCCGAGACCGAGCTCTCCCAAAACGGGAGCCCGAGCAGCCGCCCTTCCGCGTCCGTGCAGTACGCCTTCGCGTTCTCGGTGAGCTCGTCCACCCACTCTTCCTCATTGAGGAAGAGGAAGTTCTGCGTCACGTTGAAGCGATTGAGATCGGCATTGTGGAAGTGCAGAAGGATGTCGGGCGCACGCTTGGTGCCCATTCTCTTCAACGCCTTGTCCTCGAATTTCGCGTCTTTGACGGCGATGATGTTGAGATTTTCCCCCGTCGATTGCTTGTAGTGCTCGAAGATCTGCTTCATATAGGGCTTGTTGAGATCGCTCTCCTTGCCCATGATGCTGATCGCGTCTTTGTTTGTACAGCCCGTGATACTTACCGCTCCGAGCATGGCGAACGCGAGCGGAACGCACAGCAGTTTTTTCACTTGTTGTCTCCTTTGGCGGATTTTTCGAGCAGGGCGGCGACCGTCTTTCGCACCGCATCCATATCGATGGGCTTGGCGAGGTGCGCGTCCATGCCCGCGTCGAGGGCGTTCTTCACATCCTCGGCGAAAGTATTCGCCGTCATCGCGACGATGGGGATCTCCTTCGCGTCCTCTCGTTCGAGTGCGCGGATGGCTCTCGTCGCTTCGTAGCCGTTCATGACGGGCATCTGCACGTCCATGAGGATCATATCGTAGTAGCCCGCCTTCGCCTTCTGGAACATCTCCACGGCGATCTTGCCGTTGACGGCGACTTCGCACTTCGCGCCCTCGATCGCGAGCATCTCGGTGAGGATCTCGGCGTTGAGTTCGTTGTCCTCGGCGACGAGGAACAACCTGTCTTTGAGGGCACCTTCCGCTTCGGCGGGAACCTCTTTCTCGGGCTTGGGAGCCTCGGCGAAGAGGGGACGGATGGTCTGGAAGAAGGTGGAGGTGAAGAAGGGCTTGGGCATGAAGGCGTTGATGCCCGCCTCCCGCGCTTCCTCTTCGATGTCGCTCCAATCGTAGGAGGTGAGCACGAGGATGGGCACGTCGGGCCCGACCTGTTCACGGATGCGCCGCGCCGTCTCCACGCCGTCCATCCCGGGCATCTTCCAATCGAGAAGGATCACATGGAAGTCCGATTTGTGCCGATGCGCCTTCACCGCCGCGTCGACCGCCGCCTCGCCGTCCGTCACATAGCTCACGTCTACGCCCGTGCCGCGCATCACTTCGCGGATGTTGAGGCAGATCTCTTCCTCGTCGTCGGCGACGAGCATTCTCGTCACATAGCGGCGGAACCAAGCGTCGGGCAGGGCTTCCTGCACGAGGGCGAAGGTGAGCTCGACGGTGAACGTGCTCCCTTTGCCCACTTCGCTCTCCACCTCGATGATGCCGCCCATGAGGTCGACAAGGTTCTTGGTGATCGCCATGCCGAGCCCCGTCCCTTGGATCTTGTTGACGACGGAGTTCTTCTCGCGGGTGAAGGGACGGAAGATCTCCTTCACATACTCCTCGCTCATGCCGATGCCGTTGTCCTTCACGAGGAAGCGCAGCTTGCAGAACTGCCCCGCGTCCTCGACTTTGCTCACGGTGAAGTCGATCTTCCCGCCTTGGGGGGTGTACTTCACGGCGTTGGAGAGGAGATTGATGAGGATCTGGTTGAGGCGAAGCCTGTCGCCCATGATCTCGTCGGGCGGAACGCCCTTGGTGCGGATGGAGAAATCCTGTTCCTTCGCCTTCGCCTGCGGAAGGATGATGATTTTGAGTTCTTCCAGAAGATCGGGCAGGCTGAACGGCTCCACGTTGAGCGAAGTCTTGCCGCTCTCGATCTTGCTCATATCGAGCACGTCGTTGATGAGGGAGAGGAGGTGATGGCTCGATGCCATGATCTTCCTCGTATATTCGCGCACGAGCTCTTCGTCCCCCGCGTTGCGTTCGAGGAGCATCGAGAAGCCGACGATCGCATTCATGGGGGTGCGGATATCGTGCGACATGTTGGAGAGGAAGTTGCTCTTCGCTTCGTTCGCGCTCTTCGCCGCGTCGAGGGCTTCCTGCAACCGCTTGTTGAGCTGTTTATCGAGCGTGCGGTCCGACATGACGATGACGTACTTCTCCATGCCGCGGATGCTCATATGGTAGATGACGACGCGATACCACCTGCGTTCGCCCGTCGCCTGATGCATGTATTCGCACTCCCAATCGCGGCTGCTCCCGATGGGGATGGCTTGCAGTTCGTCGTTGGGGATGATGATGTTATAGTCGACGGCGCACGTCGCCATCACACGGATATCCGAACGCGCGTCCTTCAACTTGATGCCGAGAAGGCGTTCGATGTTGGGGCTGATATACTCCACCCGTTGGCTCTGCGGGTCGAGCATGAGGAAGATATCGTTGACGTTGTTGGAGAGCACGTCGAACATGCGCTCGCGGTATTGCAGTTCCTTCCTGTTCTGTTTGGACTGCGCGATGATGTACGCGATGAGGACAGCCCCGCCCGCCACGACGATGAGGGAGAAGATGATGAGGAGCACGCGCATCGTCGCCCGTTGGGCAAGCAGGAAGCCTTGGCTCACGGCGGTGAAGGAGACGTCGCTTAAAAGCGCGTAATCCTCGTAACCGATGGGGATATAGATGATGCACCGCTGTTCGCCGTTGCGCTCGTAGGTGAGATAGCCGTACTCGTCGGCAGCGGGGGACTTATGGTAATCGCTTCCCTCGCAAAGCGTTTGAATGTTGGTTTTGATTTCGGCGATGCGGCTGTCGTCGACCGTTCCCTTCAAGTACAGGAAATAATTCTCGATCGCGCCGCCGCCGACCTGTGTGGAGAGGAGCACCGTCCCGTCCGTGCGGAGGATGAAGGTATCCGACTTGCCCTCGAACGCGTCCCCGTTCAACGCCTTCGCCATATCCTCGTTGCTGTAACTGATGCCGATGGCGGTGTATGCAAATCCGTCGTACGTTCCCCTGTAGGGGGTGGCGAACATCGTCACGAGGTTCCCGTCGATCTTCTCGCTCGCCATGATGCGTTCGTTGTTTTCGATGAGTTCCTGCTGTCCGTTATCGAGGGGCTTCTCCCCGACGGCACCGTTTTTGAAGGAGTAGTATTCGCGCTGTTCGTTGAGGAAATAGAAGTCGGTAAAGCCCCACGTTTCCTGCTTTTGTTTGATGAATTCTTCGGGGGTGACTTCGTCGGACTGATCGGCAAGTATGATATATTCGCCGCAACTATCGAGTACGCTGAAATTGCGGCGCATCAATTTTCGGTAGGAACCGTTGACCTGCGAATACACTTCCCGAAGATTTCTCTCGCCGTCCGTCTGCGACTGTTCCGCGATAAATCGGAAATAGCCCACCATCAGTGCCGCGATAATGGCGACGACCAAACAGGAGGCGAGCGACCCGATCAGAACTTTCGCCCATCTGGGCAACCTTGACCATTTGAACATCTTCCAGCTCCTCGTTTTGCGAGCGCGAACCCTCGGAAAAGCCGATCGGGGGCGTTGCTTCGCGAACGCAGAAAACGCAATATCCTTGTATTAAAAACATTTTAACATATCTTTCGGAAAAAATCAACTCCTCCAAGCCCAATTCCGAGCCCTTTTCTCCCTTTTCGCCTCTTCTTCAAACATTCCCTTTCACGGAGGCTTTGCGCTTTTTTGAAAAGACAGGGGAACCTCCTTCCTATCCGACGGAATTTTACCCCGTTCGACGGTTTTCGCCGAAATCCGATACGTGTTGTGTGATACAATATGCGGACGGAGGGCGGAATGGCAAGAAAGATCGTTGTCACGTCGGGGAAAGGGGGCGTCGGAAAGACGACGGTCACCTGCAACCTTGCCGTTCAGCTTGCGCGGCGGGGGCTGAGGGTCGTCGTCTGCGATCTCGACTTCGGGCTCAACAACGTCGACGTGACGCTCGGCGTGGAACGGCTCTGCATGTACGATGTCGTCGACGCGGTGGAAGGGCGTTGCCGCCCCAAACAGGCACTCGTGCGTCACCCGCGCTTCCCGACGCTGTACGTTCTCTCGTCGGAGAAGGGGGGAGAGCGGTACGTTTCCCCGCAGGCGGTGCGGCTCGTGCTCGATTCTTTTGCGCCGCTCTTCGATTTCGTCCTCATCGATTCCCCCGCGGGCATCGACGAGGGCTTCCACCGTGCCGCCGCGTGCGCGGAAGAGGCGATCCTCGTCACCACGCCGCACATCTCCGCGCTTCGCGATGCCGACAAGGTGGCGGGCATTCTCAAAAATTACCGCTTTGCGAGCGTACAGCTCGTCGTGAATGCGGTTCGGAAGGACTTTGCGCGGAAGGGGGAGATCCTGCTTCCCGAGGAACTTGCTTCCGCCCTCAAAGTTCCTCTTCTCGGCGCGATCCCCGAAGAGGACAAGCTGTTTTTGGAGAACATTGTCGTGAGGAGCCGCCCCTTCCGCCAACTTGCCGAGCGGGTGCTGTCCCCCAAAAGGAAATAAGGAGGAACCATGAGAGAGGAAGAGCGGGCACGGATCGCAAGACTTCTTAGGAAAGAAGAGGGGAACGAGGAGACGCGGGCGGCGGCGACCCGCGATTTAACTTTGGTTGCCGCAGAGTATTTCGAGGTTTTCGGCACCCCGACGCTGACCGTCGAAAAGGGGAGAGAGGGGTACAGTGTGACCTTTTCCTTTCACGCCTCGCGCGTCCGCACCCTCACCGCCTTGCCCGACCGCAAATAACGGATTCATTTTATCACCCTATTTTATTGCCCTTCCCATTTTTTTGCGAAGGGCTTTTTGCCGCGCTTTCGGCTCCCCCCTTACAGACACTCACGCCGTCCCTCGTCCCTCCTCCTCTCGGCTCCCCCTTTGGGGGAGCTGTCACGCCGCCCTTGGCGTGACTGAGGGGGGTGTGAGTGTACGGCACTGTATAATTACGTCATTCCGAGCCGAATAGTCGCCGCTCGTAATAGGCAGCGAGTATTCGAGTCGAGGAATCACCTCAGACTTAACACTGCAGTGACCCGTTCGACACGCCGCAAGGGCAGCGGCGGCTCAGGGTGACGTAATTTATAGCCTTTTCGTACGCCCAACCCCTATCGGCGCGGAAGGTCGCCGCGCCACTTCCCCCAAAGGGGGCAGCGAGGGGAAGGACGCGACCCCTCAAAATTCTCCGAATTCCACAAAAATCCCTTAAAAACCCTTGACAGAACGGGTGCAATGGGTTATAATAACAATCGTTATATAACAACAGTTATTCAAAGGAGGGAAGAGATGGCAGGGAATATCGAACGAAAAGATGTGTTGAACGCCGCGGCGGAGATCGTGCGAATGGAAGGGGAATCCGCCCTCTCCGTGCGGTCGATCGCCAAGGAACTCGGCTGTTCCACCCAGCCCATTTACACGCTCTTCAAGAGCATGGACGACGTGCGCCGTGGGCTTTCCGCCGAGGCGAAGGCGCGGTATCGCGAACATATCGACAGGTATCTTCGCACCTGCAACGGGCTTCGCTACAAGGCATTCGGCATGGGGTTCGTCAGCTTTGCCGCCGAGGAGAAGGGGCTCTTTCGCTATCTCTTCCTCGGGAAGGGCCCTGCGCCCGATCCCTTTTTCGGCGATGTCATCGGGGAAATGATGCGGCTGTATCATACCGACGAGGAGACGGCGACCGCCTTCCACGCCGATATGAGCGTCTTTTCGTTCGGGCTTGCCGTGCTCGTCAACGGCAACAGCGACGCGCTCACCGAGGAGCAGATCTCCGACGCGTTCGCCCGTGAGTTCTACGCCCTGTACGGCTATTATTTCCCCAACCGCACCCGTTTTTGGGAAGAGAGCAACCCGTAAATTTCAAACAAAGGAAGTATTATGGACATCATCGAAGTGGAACATCTCAAAAAGTCGTTCGGCTCCGTGAAGGCGGTGGACGATATCTCCTTCTCCGTGCGGAAAGGGGAATTTTTCGCCTTCCTCGGCGTGAACGGCGCGGGCAAGAGCACGACCATCTCCATTCTCTGCGGCAAGCTCTCCGCCGACGAAGGGCAGGCGAGGATCAACGGAAAGACCGCCCTCGAGGATCCCGAAGGGGTTCGCCGCGAGATCGGTGTCGTCTTTCAGGACAGCGTGCTCGATAGATCCCTTTCCGTGAAGGACAACCTGAAGATCCGCGCCGCGCTCTATGGGATCGGCGGCGAAGCCTTCAAATCCCGCCTCGAAGAGATCGACTCCCGCCTTAAATTATCGGAGTTTTGGAACCGTCCCGTCGGAAAACTTTCGGGGGGACAGCGAAGGCGTGCGGACGTTGCGAGGGCACTCCTTCATGCGCCGAACATCCTCATTCTCGACGAGCCGACGACCGGGCTGGACCCGCAGACGAGAAAGCGGGTCTGGGACGTTGTGCACGCCCTCCGAAAGGAGCGAGGCATCACCGTCTTTCTCACCACGCACTACATGGAAGAGGCGGCCGATGCCGACCGCGTCGTGATCATCGACGGTGGGAAGATCCTCGCGAACGACACCCCGCTCGCCCTTAAAAACAAGTACACGGGGGACGCGATCACCGTGTATGGCGAGGAGGCGGAAGAGGCGGCAAAACTTGGGCTGAATTTCCAAAAAACGGGGGATGGGGTGCGAATTTTTGTAAAGAATACCGAAGAAGCGACCGAATTGATCCTCGCCCACCCCTCCCTTTTCAAGGACTATGAGATCGTAAAAGGAAGGCTCGACGACGTGTTCCTCGCAGTCACGGGGAAACGGGGAGGGGACGTATGAAGGCATTTTTCGCACTCGTAAAACGGAATACAAAACTCTTCTTCAAGGATAAGGGGGTGTTCTTCCCGTCCCTCATCACCCCGCTCATTTTGCTCTTTCTCTTTGTCGCCTTTTTGGGGAACGTCTACCGCGACAGTATCCGCTCGGTTGCGGAAATCAGCGGCATCGGGATCGAAGAACAGCTCGTCGAGAGCATCGCGAGCGGGTGGCTCATCTCTTCGCTCGTCGCCGTCTGCGCCGTGACTATCGCTTTCACTGCCAACATCGTGATGGTGCAGGACAAGGTGCAGGGCCAGCTCGACGACCTTCTCATCGCCCCCGTAAAGCGGAGCACCGTTGCCCTCGCCTATTTCGTCTCGACCTATCTTGTGACCCTCCTCGTCTGCACCGTCGCCCTCCTCGCGGGCTTCATCTACATGGGGATCGTGGGGTGGGAACTCACGGCGGGAGACGTGTTCCTCGCCCTTCTCGATATCGCCCTCCTTGCCCTCTTCGGAA
Organism: uncultured Clostridia bacterium; assembly: GCA_947581885.1. Lineage (GTDB taxonomy): Bacteria > Bacillota > Clostridia > Christensenellales > Borkfalkiaceae > Gallimonas. The sequence continues at coordinate 3,890 of CANPWF010000026.1, read as the reverse complement.
CGGCGTTTTCGTCCGTCGTGTGCAGTTTTCTTCGTTCGCAGGGAAGTATCGCCGCGGTGCAGGCGACGATCTCTTCCGCGTACGGTTTCGTCTGCGGGGCGTATATGCCCCTCGGAAGCCTCACCGCATGGATCCGCAACGCCGTGATGTTCCTCCCCGGGACATATGGAACGGGGCTCATCCGCATGCACCTCATGGGGCGGGCGATCGATTCGCTCCCCGCGCCCGCCGCCGCGGCGATGCGGGAGGGGTTCGACTGCACCCTGCTCTTTTTCGAACACGCCGTGCCCGTCTGGGCGTGCTATCTCGTCGTCGCGCTCGTCACGCTCGCCCTCGTCGGGGGGTATATCGCGCTGTGTTTTTGGAAGGGAAAGGGCACAAAAGGACATCGGAATAAAAAATTTTCGGAAAAACTGTCCCAAGATGAAAAAAATGTGATATGATAAGTTGTCAAACGGCACTATTTTTGAAAAGCGGACGGGGACATGGAAGAAAGCAAAGCCGCCGATAGGGGCCTCGCGCCTCAACAGAACGCCGATAAGGCATGGTATCTCTCCCTGCTCGATCAGGATGCCCAACGCGCCTTCGAGGAGGGGCGGCTTTCCACGCTCTTATCCGTCCTCAAACTCGTCTATGTCAACAAATACCGCAAGCGCATTTCGGCGTTGAAAAAAGAGATCGCCGAGATCTCCGCCCGCAAAGATTATTCCGCCGCCGACTACACCGAACTTCTCGAAAAGAAAGCCGCCCTCGAAAAGGAGAGGAAGAAGCTCGACGGCTACAAGTGCTTCTTCTGCGAACCCTACTTCGCCCGCATGGACGTGTGCGACGGGCAGGAGGGGTATAACAGCTACTACATCGGGAAGAAGGGGGATGTCAACCTCGAGATCGTCGATTGGCGCGCACCCCTCGCCGTGCGGTATTATCAGAAGAGCCGCGTCAATTTCTCCATCAACGAATACGATTACCGCGTCGTCCTTCGGCGGGCTCTCTCGGTGAAGAACGGAAAACTGCTCGATTTCAAGAACGAATATCTCTCCGTGAAGGACGTGCTCGCCCCCGAAGAGATCGCGGGAAGGGACGAGGAGATCCTCTTCGACCCCTACCTTCGGAGCATCATCCAAAGCCGAAAGGACGATACGCACATCCGCGATATCATCCGCACCATTCAGGAAAAGCAGTTCGATATCGTCACCCTTCCCGAGCGGGAGAGTTTCGTGCTCCAAGGCTGTGCGGGGAGCGGAAAGACGATGATCCTTCTTCACCGCCTCTCCTATCTCATGTACAACAACGAGGCACTTTCTCCCAAGAACGTGCTCGTTCTCACGCCGTCCGATTCCTTCAACGCCTTTATCGACGAACTCGCGCAGGTGCTTGAACTCAAAAAGGTGACGACGACCACCTTGAAGAGCTACTTCTTCCGCACCCTGCAAAACGAGGGGATCGAGCTCAAATTGCGGGCTGACGGTGCCCGCGAGGACAAAAAATACCTCGCCTATCTCTATTCGTCCCGCTTTCCCGAGGACGTGAAGAAGAAGATCCGGAAACTCTTCGACGGCGTATACGGGCTGATCGCGGGGAAGGAGTGCCGCTCGGTCGCAGAAGAGGTCTTGAAGGATTGCGTCGCGCGGCAGAAGAAGTACGCGCAGATCAAAAACGCCTCGGTGCGGGTGCGGCGGGCGGTGCTCGGCGAGATGAAAGACGACAAGGCGGGGGGCTTCTACTTCACCAAACCCTTCCGCATGCTCATGAGTTGCCTCTTCGGCGTGGAAGATTTCCTCTCCTATGCCCTCAACGAGGAAGTCCGTCCGCCCGATCTCTTCTTCCGCCGCTTTGCGGAATTTTACCGCGCGTTGAAGTATGCGAGCGTCAATGCGGAAGAGGTGTTCTCCGCCGCGATCTCCGACCTCGGCTCCCTCCGCGCGGTGGTGGAGAAGGAGATTTCAGAGCTCGAACGGTACCGTGCCCGCGCGGTCGGTTTCGAGGCGGCTGCCTACGCAGAGCGAATCGCGCGGCGGGAAGAACTGCTCCGTGAAATTTCCCTTTCCGAACGGGCGATCGCGGACATGGGTGGGGGGATCTCTCTCCTTAACGACTTTTTCCGCTCCCTTCGGGACGCGCCCGCGTGCTCGGAACTCGGCAAATGCCGCGGCGGGGTGGATATCGCCCGCTGGCTGTATCGCGAGACGGTGAAAAAGACAAAGACGAAGTACGGCATGCAGGGGCTGTATCCTTCGGATGGCTACGCGCTCTGCCTCGTGCTCACCGAGGCGGGGCGGCGGCTCTCTCCGAGATACGGGCTCGTGTTCGTGGACGAGGGGCAGGACGTTTCGGCGGGGGAATACGCCCTCCTTCGCCGTATCCATGCGGATGCCGCCTTCAACGTGTTCGGAGATCTCAAACAGAACATCACCCCGTGGCGGGGGATCGGCTCGTGGGATAACCTCGGCTACCCCGTGCACCTGCTCGATCAGAACTACCGCAACACCAACGAGATCGTCGATTTCGTCTCGGGCGTGCTCGATGTCGAGATGCGCTCGATCGGGCTCGCGGGGGCACCCATTCTGCGCGTTCCCGTTCGCAAGCTCTCGGCGTTCTTCCGCGAAAAACAGGGGTTGAAGGCGGTCATCGCCCGCGAAGAATATCTCCCGCTCTTCAAAAAGAGGGGATATAAGCTGCTCAGCACGAGCACCAAACTCTCGCAGACGCAAGTAAACGTCATGAGCGTGTACGAGAGCAAGGGGCTGGAATTTTCCGCCGTCGCCGTGTACGATAAGGGCATGAGCGAGAACGAGAAATACATCGCCTACACCCGCGCTTTAAGAGAACTTGCCGTCGTGGAGGATTAAGTGAAAGATATTTTTTTGCTCGATATGGACGATACGCTCCTCGACTTCGCCCGCGCCGAAGAGGAGAACCTTCGCCGCACTTTTTTGAGGACAGGTATCGATTTTTCGGAAAAATTGCACGAAAGATATCATGAAATCAACGACGGACTCTGGCGAAAACTCGAGAGGGGAGAGCTCACGAGAGAGCGGTTAAAATCACTCCGCTTCGAGCTGCTGTTCTCCGAATTTCAAATTCCCGCCGACCCGATGGATGCGGCGAAAATCTACTATTCCAACTTTCCTTCCATCTGCTTCCCCTTCGACGGGGCGAGGGAATTTTTGGAGGAGCTATCCAAGAGAGGAAGGATTTATCTCGTCACCAACGGCGGGACGGATATCCAGCGCAGCCATATCTCCCTTGCGGACTTCGGAAGGTTTTTGACGGACGTGTTCATCTCCGAAGAGGTTGGCGCGGACAAGCCGAGCGAGGAATACGTTCGCTATGTTGCCGCGCACATCGAGGATTTTCAAAGGGAACGCGCCCTGTACGTGGGGGATAGTTTTTCTTCGGACGCTCCCTGCGCCGAACGCCTGCATGTCGATTTTATTCCATTCCGCCCCCGCCTTCCTTCCCGCCCGCAGTATCACGAAATTCTTTCACGGTTGTGAATGACCCCTTGGCACCCGCCGTCCACCTCATTTCGAGCGCAGTCGAGAAATCTCTCACGGCTCCCAACGGACATGTACGTATGGAGTTGGGCGAGATCCCTTCACTTCGTTACTTCGCCTTGCGGCTCGTGCGCCCTTCGGTCGGGCAGGATGAGGTGCGGGGTGTGTACTCCGTTTCTCGGCCCCCCCGCCGGGGGAGCTGTCACGCCGCCCTTGGCGTGACTGAAGGGGTGTGAGTGTACACATGTGAATGTACGCAACTGTATAATCACGTCATTCCGAGCCGCCGCTGCCCTTGCGGCGTGTCGAGGAATCACCTCAGACTTAAAACTGCGGTGACCCGTTCGACACGAAGGGTCGTCAAGGGCGGACGACCCTTCGGCTCAGGGTGAC
>CANPWF010000025.1 GCA_947581885.1 uncultured Clostridia bacterium | reverse complement strand
AAGGACGCGCTCGTGCCGCCCAAGGAATGAACAGAATAAGGCGGGGCGACTCGTCCCTGCGCAAGGGCACCGCAGGGACGGCTCGGAATGACGTGATTATAGCCTTCTCGTATGCCCCCAACCCCTTTCGTCCCTGCGGGACACTTCCCCCAAAGGGGGAAGCAAGAAAGAGGCGCGGGCGGGCGCACCCCCAAAGGGGGAAGCGAGAAAATATGGAACGCGCCGAGGCGAAAGCCTCGGCGCATAACACTCAATAACAATATTTTGCCCTTCCAAGAATGCCCGTTTTCCGCTTCAAATTTTGCCTGTTTTGCCCTTCAAAGTTTACCTGTTTTTCCCTTCAAAAGGGCGGTCAGGGTTGGATCGAGAAGACCGCGACGTTCTCGACGGCGTAAGTGCCGCAACCCATTCCCGATCTGCGGTCGAATTGATATGCTACAACCGAGCCAAACGCCTTGCCTTCTTTCGTAGAAGAGGTGATCTCCGCCGTTTTGAGCAGGGTCACGAACTCCCCGTTCTCTTCCGTTTGGCAGAATACAGTGAACACCACCTTGTCCTCGCTCTTCGTCCGATCGATTTGGATATGGAACGGCTTTCCGATCGAAACGGGAACCGTCGCCGTCGTCTCGATCTCGCCGAAGTTTTTGCCCGCAGTCACGCCGAGAACGCCGCTGTTGACTTCGAGGTCCAAATAATCGACCCATGTATCAAAGCTGCCCGCACGGATGCCGATGCCGAGCTCCATCTTTCCGCCGCCGTTGAACGTCACGGGCGTAACGGTGAATGCAAGCCGCACGTTCTCTCCCGAAGCGGGGCGCACCACACCGAGCGCACCGCCCGCATCGAACGACATCCCCGCACTCGGGCGGCCGATGATATAGCCGTCTTTGGTGAGGATCATGTTGAGACGGGCATCGTGCCCGAGCTTCGTGCCCTCATCGTTAAAGTCGAACGCGCTCTCCGTGAAGAAATCGTTGTGCCTTTCGATATACGACTGAATGACGGCAGGGCTGTCGTCGTTGCTGTTCTGCGTCGGCGTGACGGTGAACTTCTTCTCGGCGACGATCGACATTTTAAGGTACGGGTCGGTCAAACGCATTCTCAAAACGAAGTTGCCCGTGCCGTCGCCCGCGTCTTTCTTATCGAAACTGCTCTGAATGACGTACGGATAGTCCGCATTTTCGCCGCCCGCGAGCAAAACTTCCACCTTCTCCCCTCCGCTCGGAGCGGTCACGTTGTTTTCCGCCACTTCGAGGGAAAGATCCCTTCTCGTAAATTCGTACTTCGCGCCCTCGAAAGGCGACGCGTCGAAATAGATGAGGTGCCCCATGTTGGTGAGAACTTCATCGGGCATGCCGCCGAACGGGTCCTCTCCCCAAGTGGGGGAAAGATAGAGATCGTCTACGGTGTATACGGGGATCTCGATGGATTTTGCATTGCCGCCGCCCTTGCTCGTGTACGTCACGGTGACGGTGAACCAATCGGTCTCGGTGCGGTTATCGAGGATACGGACGGAAGTCCCGTTCCCCGCCGTAAGCTGTAAGGCAGGGTCGGGATGATTGGAAGTGAAGCTCACTTCGAAACCGTCGACATTGCCCGAAACGATGTAGGGGATATCCGTCGCCGTCTGTAACTGCACGCGCTGTGCGCCTTCCGTCGCGAGAGAGAGCCCGATTTGCGCCGCCGTGCAATTGACGGTCGCGGAAGCCGAGCTGTATCCGCCGAGAAGGGTATCCACCCGATAGGAGATCACATAGCTCCCCGCAACGAAGGGGGTGAAAACATCCCCTTTCAGGGAATACTCGGAAGAAGCCGCCTGACTCCCGCCCCGCCTTACGGTGAAGCTGTCGTGATCGAAGCCGTCCTCGCGGGCGAACTTCACGGTGCGGGTGAGAACGACCGACCGTCCCGCTTCCACCAAAGTGTTCTCCGCCTCCAATGTGACGGTGGGCGGATCCACGGTGATCGAGAGCTGTGTGCCGACGCTTTCAAAGGTGGAGCCGAGCGTCGCCGTCACGTTGACGGTGTACATCTCGGTCCCCGTCGTCGGGGTATGGAACACGAGGGTGCTGTGCAGTGCGTCGAAGGTATAATCGGCGGAAGAAGCGGCCCCATCTCCCTTCTTCACCTCGACGGCGATCTCCGAACCCTCGGAGGCGGTGTAGCGGAGCACATGGACCATGCCCACTTTGCCGTACACTTCCCCCGCCGCGGCGACGAGCTCTACATCCGTGATGTGCGCCGCGCCCTTCTGCACGGTGAGTTTTACGGAATCGGAACCCACCATGCCGTCCTTGGCAGCGTACACGGTGACGGTGTATTCGCCCGCCGAATAGAAGATATACCCCTCTTCGTTGCAAAGATATTCCGCGGGCGTTGCCGTCTTGCCGTTGAAATCTACGGATGTGCTCACTTTGCTCCCCTTGGGGACGGTGTAGCTGAGTTGATGCAACACCCCTGCTTTGCCTGTGGAAGCCGTATCCGCCGCGGCGAGAACGACGTTTTCCACCTTGGGAACGTCGGGCTCCTGTGCATCGCATCCGAACAGGATCCCGCAGCAAAGGAGCGAGATAAGCAGGGTGATCAGCGCGAGAAATTTGGATTTTTTCATATCGCTATGCCCCCTTCTTCCAATCGATCGTCATATCTTTGAGTTGCGTTGCGGCGTTCACTTCGATCGTGAGCGGCGTTTTGATTTCGCCGTCTTCTCCCCTCTTCACCGTGTTCCAATTATTTTGATCGTCGAAGGTCGCCGTCGTGAGTTGGGTTTCATAGAAGGCGTACTGCCCGATGAAGGTAACGGTCGCGGGAATGGTAACCTCTGTAAGGTCGGTCTGCGCGAAGGCGTATTGCCCGATCGTTTCAACGCCTTGCAGTGTGATTTCCGTGATCGGTGCGTATTGGAAGGCGTTGCTGCCGATCGTTTTCACATCGGTGCCGAGCGTAACCGAATTGAGCTTCGCGTAGTCGGGGCGGTGCTTTACTTCATGGTCGAGGTCGCGCCCAACGCCCGTGTACGAGAAGGCGAACTTGCCGATGTTTGCCGCATGGATCTCGGCGGAAGTAAGATTTTCGCAATCGTAGAAGGCGTTGTCGCCGATCGAAGTGACGCTTGCGGGAACGGTAACCGAAATGAGCCCGCTCTCGCGGAAGGCGTTCGCGCCGATATCCTCGATGCCTTCGGTGAAGGTAACCTGCGTAAGCCCCGTGCAGCCGCGGAAGGCATTCACGCCAATGAAGCGCGTCTCCGCCGCAAAGGTGATCGAGGTGAGAGTTGTTTTTCCTTCGCAAACGCCGTCGGCAACGCCGATCGTGCCCGTTTTCAGGGCAACGCCGCTTGCCGCGTCCGAAATGCCGACGAGCACGTTCGCCGCATAGGTCGCGCCGCTCTCGCTTGTAACGAGTTTCGTTCCGTCGAAGGCGGAAGCCGCCACGCGGATGACAGTTTCGGGAAGTGCGAGCGTTCCGAGGGCCAGACAGCCCTTGAAGGCGTTCTCGCCTACCGTTTGGGTGTTCGTGAGGATTACGTTCGCGAGCTGTCCGCAATTTTCGAAGGCGGACGCGCCGATGCTTGCCGCACTGAGCGTAAGATCGATGAGTTCTTGGCAATCCTCGAAGAGGTGGGCGGGTACAGCGGAAAGAACGGGCGCGGTAACGCTCTTGATCCCCGTTCCCGCAAAGGCGTACTCTTCCACCGTTTGAAGGGCGACAACGGATTCGGGCGCGAAGGAAGCGCACCCGCTGAACGCCGCAAAGCCGACGGAAGTAACTTTCTCCGTCGGAAGTTCCTTTAACGCCGCGCAGTCCTCAAACGCCCGTGCGCCGACCGCGGCGACATCCGAACCCGTCACCGTTTGAAGGGCGGTACAGCCCGCAAACGCGGCGACGGGGATTGCCGTCGAACTTCCTAAATCGATTTCGGGGAGGGAGGCGCAATCTTCGAACACGCTCTGCCCGAGGGTGACCGCACCGCTCAATGTAACTTTTTTATTCAAAGAGCTGCCCGCAAACGCCTTCGCGCCGATCGTATCGATCTCTCCTTGGAAGGTAACGCCCGTAATTTCGCTGTTTTCGAACGCGTGCGGCGCGATCTCCTTCACGGACTTTTTGTTGTATTCGGAAGGGATCGTTATCGCCGTCTCCTTGATCGAGCCGATCCCCGTAACGATGTAATATTCTTGAGCATCGCTCAATTTGAAGGCGAGCTGACGTGCCCCTTCCGCGCCGCAGATGAGGCAGATGTTGCTACCCTCCGCATAGACGTGATCGCCCACATCTTTGTTGGGAGCTTCGTCGTCGCCATGCCCGCAGATCGGTTCGCGCCAATGCTGCGTTGTGTCACTATGATACCCTTCCTCATAGGTATGGGAAGTGTCTGCGGGGTCGAGTTCGGCGGAATATCCGCACTCCTTGCAATGCACCTGCACTTTCGCGCCTTCCGCGCAGGGGTACGCCGTCGTGAGATGTTCTTCGAGCGTATGCGCGACGGAATCCACCTTCAACCCGCACACCGAACAGAGATGCCAATGCGCCGAGCCGTCGTTCGCCAAAACTTTCTCGTTCACCGTGTGTTTGAGGGGATCCGCCGTGCGCTCGGCGTACCAATACCCGCATTCGCAGGTGTGTTTCACATACCCCGCCGAAGTACAGGTCGCATCCACCGTAACGTCGTTTTCTGTTTTGTAGACGTGCGGCGTGGGGGTCACTTCCCCCTCCACCTGAATGTTCCAATGCCCCTCTTCGTTGAAACCGTATCCCGCGGCGGGAAGAGGAAGCGCGCTCTGCACGTCGTCGACATACGAATATCCGCACGCGCAGACGTACAGCGTGTAGCCCTCGCCCGAAGTCGTTGCGGGGATCACCGTCTTTTCGAAGGAGTGCTCGCTCTTTGCCGACTTCACGTCGTGCGAGCAGGAAGCGGGATGCCAATGCGAAGTCGCGTCGAACGCCCACCCCTCGGAGAAGGTATGCTCATGCTTTGCCGCGCACCCCGCAACCGCGAAAGCGAGCGTGGAGTACAGAAGCGCGAGCAATCCGATTTTGATTTTTTTCATACCCATGTCCCCCAAATCAACCGTTCTTGCGTTTTTTGCACGCGAGGATGACGACCGCCGCCGTCGCAAGGAGAGCGAGCGTTCCCATCCCTCCGATCGCCCCGAAGCAACCGCTCTGTTTGGGGCTGTTGTCCTCGGTAACGCCCTGCCCGAAGGCGGACTGCGAAGCCTCGAAGGAGACGGTTACAACGTACGTTTCCGTATGTTCGCCGTCCTCGGAAGTGACGGTCACCGTGATCTTATTCTCCGCCTTCACGATCTTCACCGCGGCGTTCTCGTCCGTCGCCTGCACGGAAACGGCGAGCGTATCCATCCTTGTGCCCGCGGGCGCGGAGTAGCTTCCCTTATTTTCGGAGAGAGCCACTTCCGTCCCGTTGATCGTGAGCTTTTCAATCGTCACCGCGGAGCCCATCTTCACGAGGGTGACGGTGTACGTTTTCGTTGTGCCGTCCTCCGCCGTGACGGTGATCGTGACGACGTTTTCATTCACCGTGATATCGGGAGTTTCCGCCGCGGAAGAGTTCTTCGTCGCGGTGACGGCGGGCTGATCGCCCTTGTATTTTACGGTGTATTCCGTCTTGTTCGGAAGGAAGCCCTCGATCGAGGTGCCGCCCACCTTGATATCGGAGAGCGTCGCGTCGCCGCTCTTCGTTTTTTCTTGGAAGGTGACGGTGTAAACTTGTTGATTGCCGTGCGGCGCGGTGACCGTGATCTTGGCAACTTTCGTCTCCGCACTGTAGGAAATGTCCACCGTCGATTTCTCGACATTCACCACGGCTTGGATGCCGGCAGCCGCGGTATCCGCTTCGCCGACCCCCACTTCAACGGTGAAATTTTTCGTGCCCGATTTAATCGCGGCAGAGTCGAGAAGTTCCTTCCCGTTGACGGTGAGCGATTTGAGCGTTGCGTCTTTAATGCGGGTATCCGATTCAAACAAGAGGGTGTAGCTGATTTCATCGCCGCGCTCGTTGGTCACCTTGAAGGTGTATTTGCCCGGCTCCGTGCAAATGCTGTTCGTAACGGTGAACATCGTCTTGCCCTCTGTGCCGTACTTCGCCCCCTCGGCGAGGGTGAGCGTTACGGTGACGGAGAAGTTGCCGACATCGCTCACGAGAATGCGTTGTTTCAGGGTTCTATCGTCGTCGAAATCGTCGAGGGTGAGGGTCGTGGTGTGTGAACCTCTCTCTTCTGTCACGGTGAGGCTTTCGAACGTCTCCGTGCTCTTGTTTACGAAGCGGATATGATACACCGTCGCCTGCCCCGCGTACAACAGATAGGTGAGGGTAACCGTTGCGGTTTGCGTTCCCGTGTCGTAGGAGAAGGTTGCAGCGTAATGTTCCGCCGTATCGTCCCCTTCGAGCGGTTTCACCGTGCAGATGCCGCCCGTGACGGCGTTCGCATCACCCAAATTCACGCCCGAATTCACTTTGGCGACGATCACTTCATTCGGATCGTCGGGAACTTGCAATTCGACATTTTCGCCATCCTCACCCTCTTTGAAGCCGAGCGCGGAAGCGGTAAGATTGAGCGTGCGGGTGAATTTCACCGTCGCTGTGTGCTTGTAGTAGAGCGTGGAAAGGGTAACTTGCACGCCTTCGTCGTCCTTTTCGGGCGTTGCGGGGCCCTCTTTCGGCGTATAGGAATAGGTGATGCCGCTCTTGGTGGTGCCCGTCTTTGTGCCTTCTCCGCTCACCGTCGCGCCGCCGAACACGAGGTCGGGATATCCAAGCCCCGTCGCGTGCACGCTCGCGGGAACGAGGGAGTGCATTTCGCACACCGCGTCGTATTCGCGCTTGATCTCCTCGTCCGTCTTGGCATACGCAAAGACGTTGGCTTCGTCGAAGGTGGCATTATAGCCGCAATCATAGTGATGACGGTGAAGCCCGACGCTCGCCCCTTGGTTGAGAGCATCGATGAGGATCTTCGCCTTGTTGGAATTCTCGTCCCCGTTATCGCCTTTCAGTTTCTCCTGATTGGCGTAGGTGGCAACGAGCCTGCCGTTTTGGTAGAACTTCACCGTGCCCTGCCCGTTCACATAGGTGGCGGTGACGGTGTAGAACACGAACTCGCCCGTGGAATTGAAGAGATCTCTCCGCGCGTCCGCTTTCTCCCCGGCAGAGGTGGCATCGTAGGTCGGATCCTCCCACTTGGCGTTCCATGTATCGGTGCGAAGATTGTCGAAGTCGGTACCGTTGATGGGTTGCCCATTCCTGATCGTATGCCGCTGCATATGACCTTTTTCGAGAATGGTGCCCCACTCGTTCCCGTTGACGGCGAAGATGGCTTCCCAAACGGGACCCGCCGTTTGCATCCAAGTGGAGAAGGTGAAGCCCGTCACGCCGCCTGCCTCGGGAAGTTTGGCGGTGGTGTATTGCCAATCGCCGAGCTTCAAAGCCTGCCCCGCAACACCGTCCACAAGGGTGCCTTGGGATTCCTTGGCATTGTCGACCACAGTGTCGCCCCAGCCGCTCGTCTGGCGCACCGTCATGTTGAGGCTGTCGTCCTCTTTCAAGCCGTTCGATCCCGTATCCCAAGCGGAGCCCTTGAACACTTGATTTTCGGTTGCAACTTCGTCGAACGACCAATGCGCGATGTGCGCCTCTTCCCTCTTTTTATAGGTGAGGGAGTACTCCGTCGCGTCGTTCGTCACCTTGTCTTTGAGGGTGAAAGTGACAACGTGATTTGCCGAATCATAGCTGAAACTTTCCACCGTCGTCCCGTTGGGGTACTGCGGCACGACGTTCTCTTGATACACATTGGACGGAAGCGTATCGACGTATTCGGTCTGCGTAGCGAAGCTCATTCGGAGCCCGCCGACCTTCGGCGTCGCCTCATCCCCCCGCGCCCTTTGGAAGGTAACGGTGTAGGTTGTGCATTCCACGCCCGAAGTATCCTTCGTCACAATTTTATTGTCGCCGTTGAGCTGAATGCTCTCGTTGACGGTAGCAACGTTCGTTTCGCCAGCCTCTTCCGCAACTTCCGCAACCAATTCCACTTCTGCAACATCGGGCGAAAGGGTGACGGTGTATTCCGTCGTTTGAGGATCGAATCCCTCGACGGAAACGACCGTATCCGACCCGTTGACTTTATATCCAAGCGTCGTAAGCGGAAGGAATTTTTCTTTGATATGCGTAACTTCGAAGGCAAAATTCTCTTCGCCCTCGGTAAAGAGAACGGTCGCCGTTCTCGCCTTCCCCACATAGTCGCTGACGGTGTAGCTGTAAGAGAAGCCGTCGCCCGTGGCGGAATACGTCCCCTCTTGCTCCGTGACTTTTTCAGCCGTCACGTCGCCGATGAGGATCTTGGGGAAATCTTCCGAATCGGACTTGACGGTGATACAATTGATACTGCCGTTATCGACGGAATATTCGCTATCGAATCCTTCGAGCTTCACCGTCTTGCCGTGCAGAGCTTTGATTCCTTTATATTCTTGATACAGGGCAGTGACCTCTTCCTGCGACATTGCATTTTTATAAACGCGGAAGTCGTCAAGGACATCTGCCATCCCGTCTTTGGAAGGGTCGTTGCCCAAACGGATCCCAAGCTTGCCGTTTGCGCTCTTTGCCGAAGTCATAATTGCGGAAAGAATTGCTTCAACGTTGTTATCCGAGGCGGTATTATATTTTTTGAAGGTTTGTTTGAGCTCGCCGTCGCGGTATGCCCGCATTTCCTTTTCGGTAATAACACAGGTCACCTGATACCACTGCTCTGCTACCATTAGGTCATCCGTCACAGGCTGACCGTTGTTTTTATCGTAATAATCGCCGTTATCGATTTCTACCACAAAAGAATGTAATCTGCCTTCGCATTTATTTTTATCGTAGGAAGGACAGTTCCCATTCCCTTCAAACGTACCGCTCTTGGAACCCCACGTTGCCGGCTCCCCTTTGGAGAGCTGCATGGTACCTTTCCCAAGACGACCGCCAACTTCGCCGTTCCAGAATTCCGCAAGGCTTGCGAAATAACCGCTCAGGTTCTTGACCCATATAGAAATTGTCATCCCGTCGGCTTCCTGCGGCAATTGGAAATTGGTTTCCGCATAGGAAATTCCCGTGAAGCTCAAAGCGGTCGCACCCTCAACGCCCTCAACGGACGCAACAACGCCCGATCTTTTATCGGCAAGCGAGTAATGGATCGTCGCGTCGTGGGTAGGATCGGCGACATAGGATTTGGTTTCCGGATCCCATTTCATCGCCGCGAGCTTCTGTCCGTCGCCCGTGTCCTTCTCGTCCAAGCCGTACTTGACGATGAGGTTCTCGTTGCGCGATTGGAGTGCCGCGATCGTTGATTCGGCATCCACTGCCGCCGCGGAAGCGGACTTCGGTAACAAAAGTGCGCCCGCCGTCAGCGCAAGGCTCATGGCAACGAGCACAGCGCAACGGCGGACGGATACACTGATATTCCGCATAGAAATAACCCCCCCCGATTTTTCTATGGACAAATCTTCGCACAAAACCCTATTTATGTCAAGATACAAAAGGGAAAATGATTTTTTAGTCCATAAAGAAGGGTAAAAAAGAAATCCCGTCCATTTATTTTTCCGAGGAGTTGTGCTACTATAATACTCGCAAAAGTCTGTTTTGCATCCGAAAGGAAGGGGGGAATTCTATGAAACGCTTTTTGGCTCTTGCCTGCGGCGTGCTTCTCTGCGGGTCCGCAGTGCTGATTTCCAACGGAAATGCCGCCTCCGCGCCCGCCGCTGCCGATTCGGCTCCCGCCGCCCGCACGGTGAACGCGATCGTCGACGATCCGCATGTCAACAGCGAGTATATCTCGCCGCTCGTTACCCTCCGCGCCGATCCCTATCTTTACAAGCATGAGGGAACGTACTACTTCACGGGGTCCCATCCCCTCTACGACCGTATCGAACTCACCTCTGCGGACTCGGTGAACGGCATCGCCGCCGCGGTTCCCAAACAAATTTGGCATAAGAATGACGGCGACGGGGCTCAAGACGGCTTTATTTGGGCTCCCGAGATCCACTATATTATGGGAAGGTGGATCATCTACTTCGCATATAGCATTGAAGGAACATGGGATATCAAGTGCTGCGCTCTCGAATGCACAGGGCAGGACCCCATGCAGGACGCATGGGAATATAAGGGCAAAATACAGAATGCCGAGGGCGACACCTTCTTCAATCAAGGCGGGATCATGAACCTCGATATGACGGTGTTCGAAAACAACGGCGAATGGTACGCGATCTGGGCGGAAAAACCGGGGGGCACTTCCAATCTCTACATCGCCCGTTTCGAAAAAGATAATCCCCTCAAATTCGCTACGGCTCCGTTGCTTCTCTCAACGCCTACATATTCTTGGGAAAAGAGCGGAGAAAATGTCGACGAAGGCCCCGCCGTTCTGAAACATGCGGGCAAGATCTTCGTCTCCTTCTCGGGCTCGGCGACGGGCGAAAACTACTGCATGGGGCTCTTGGAGATCGACGAATGCGAGGACCCGCTCGACATCTCCAAATGGACGAAATATGATATGCCCGTGTTCCGGACCGACCCCGACCTCAAAATCTACGGCCCCGGGCACAACTGCTTCGTCGAGGGCGACAACGGCGAACAGCTCTGCATCGTGCACTTCCGCGATTACAGCGGCATAAAGAGCACGCAGGGCACGCAATCCCTTTTCGACTACAACCGCCACGCCCATGTGATGAAGGTGACCTTCGACCGCCGCGGCATGCCGCAATTCACCCTCACCGAGGACGAAGTCTATAACTCCCAATTCTCCGACCATATCCCGCAAGCCTCTTGACCCGAGAAAACCTTATCCCGCAAGGGAATCGGAACCGAGAAAACCATAACCCATAAGGATTTTACCCAACCGATTTTCCAAAAACCCGCCTCTCGGCGGGTTTTTTGTATGGATGCCCCCCTCTCGCTGTCCCCTCTGGGGAAAGTGTCCCGAAGGGACAAAAGGGGTTGGAACACTCGGGCGCACGTCCGTCCTTCAACGTTGTTCAGGATGACGTGCGCCCCCACGTCATGTTGAGCGCAGTCGAAACATGGATGTGGGGAGCGGGAGTGCACACCCCCTCAGTCCCCTGCTGGGACAGCTCCCCCAGCGGGGGGAGCCAAGGGGCGGACGGTATGCAAAACGGCTCCCTAAAAGGAAGGGAGCCGTCGAAAACGCTATGATAGATCCGTAGTCGAAGCCAATCACGAACTCGTAGCCGAAGCCAATCACGAACTCGTGGTCGAAGCCAATCACGAACTCGTGGTCGAAGCCGATCGCGAACTCGTAGTCGAAGCCGATCGCGAACTCGTTGGTCAAAGTCGATGAGAAGTCCGCAGTCTGAATCACCGCGTCAACGATCTCACGAAACGGTGGGAAGGGAGACGGGTTCGACATCGTAGTTGATCAGGAACACTTCCCACTTGGTGCCCGAATCTTGATACATGCCGCCGCTGTGTGCGATCGTCGACTTCTCGACCACCGCCGCAAGTTTGCCGTTCTCATCGAATTTGTAGGTGACGGAATGGGAGACGAAGCTGTAATAATACCCCTTGTCCTCGGCGGTGAAGCTCAGATTCGAGAATTTGAGGTCGGTGTCGAGCGGGTTGGGAACGATGCTCTCATTCACCTGCCTTTCCACGACCTGCCATCCGCCGTTGGCCTGCAAATACACATCGCGGTAACCATCGATTCCCGCGGGGCCGTACGCATAGCGTTCCGCCGTCGCCTCGGTTCCCGACTTCGGAATATTGCTCGCACTGACGGTGAGATTCATATATTCGGCATATTTGCCCGTATAGGTGAGCTTATCCGTGCGCTTCTCGTAATCGATGCGGGACGTGAGGTTCTGCTGGTTGCAAACATACTGCACCGTCGCCTCTTCCTGATATCTCGTGCTGAGTTTTTTGGGATGGAGAAGGTCCGCCTTAATATCGGAAAACGAATAGTAATCGATCGAGTAATCCAAATCGCCCTTCGAGGTGAAGAATGCCTTCGCGGCTTCCCACTGCTCTTCGGTGATCTGTTTGCTCTCGTAGCCGACGGCCTTATCGTACAGCTCGCCCGAGGGCTTCTTCGCGCCGCCGCAAGCCGCGAACGACACCGCCATCGCGCCGCACATCGCGGCAGTTACTGCAAATAATCCGAATTTTTTCATAGATACCTCCTGGTTTTCTCCATTATAAAAGAGGAACCGCTAAAAAAGTGCTAAAATCAAAAGTCCCGTGAAAAAATTTTCGGAATTTTTTGTCTTGACAAACGAACCGAAAACCCGATATAATAGGGGTATGAAACACGCAAAAGCGAGCACATGGGTGCACGCGCTCGTTGCCGATCTTTTCTTGCTCCTTTCGGGGTGCATCGCCGCGATCGTCACGGGCGTGACGGGCTGGGTCCCCACCGAATTTTACCTGTACTCGATGGACGTTCTCACCATCATCGAGCTGTGCTTCTTTGTGCTGTTCATCCTCATCGAAACGATCTCCGCCGTCAAAATTTCCGATTCGACTTGGCACACCGTCTTTTTGGCGGTATCCATCCTGTTGTATCATGTGACGACGGAGGACTTTCTCCATGTGCTCGGGGATACGGTAAACGCTCTCCCCCCCCTTGTAAAGAGCGTCAATTTCTTCGCGTTTGAACTTACGGCGTTCGCCATTCTTCTGTTCTGGAATTATACCTACGGGCTCGGACTGCGCCCGAAGGATCTTCTCCCCTTCGCCCTCTGGACGGGCGTTTGCCTCGCGGCGTACGTCCCCCTCACCCTCGTGCAGTTGCATGCGATCGCCTTTGCGATGTTCGCCCTCGTGTTCGGCGCGGCGGCCGTTCTCATCTGTATCCGCCTGTTCCATACGGGAGAAGACGACCTCGCCTTCCATATCACCCTCGCCCTCGTCGCCGTTCTGACGGGCTCCGCCCTCACCTCCGACGTGTGCGAGGCGTTTTCCTTCTATTCGAACGGCTTCCCCGCCTTCCATGCTCTCCCGATGGTAATCGCGTTCCTTTTGATCTACGTCGCCTTCGCCATGCGCACCGACCGCGCCGCCCTTCGCGCGAGCGAATACAAGCTGCAATACGAGCGTATCAAAGCCCGCGCCCTGCGCGAACAGATAAAACCGCACTTCGTATTCAACACCCTCGCTGCCATTCAATCGCTGTATCGCACTTCCCTCGACGAGGGCGACCGCGCGACGACCCTCCTTTCCCAACATCTCCGCACCAACATCGAGGCTTCGGATATCGACCTCATCCCCTTTGAAAAGGAACTCGACAACATCGAGGTGTATATCGACCTCGAAAACATGCGACTAAGCAAGAAGATCAACGTCATCTTCGATATCGACTGTTCGGATTTCGAGGTGCCCGTCCTCTCCTTACAACCGTATATCGAGAACGCCATCAAGTATTCGCGCGTCAACGAAAAGGAGGACGGCTACATCCGCATCACGTCGCGGCGGACAAAGGAGGGCGTGCTCGTGGAAGTTGCCGATAACGGCGTGGGATTCGATACGCGCTCCATTCCCGCCTCGTCCTGCGGGATCCGCAATTCCTCCGAACGCCTCTCCATGCTCGTGCACACAACACCCGAGATCGTCAGCGAAAAGGGCGTGGGGACGACGGTGCGGATCTTCCTCAAAGAGAAGGAGGGCAACGTATGAAGATCATCATCGTCGACGACGAAATGCGCGCGCTCCACACCTTTTTGAGCGACGTGATCGGCAAGACGGACGCGGAATATCGTTTCTTCAAGGACGATTTGCCCGAGATCCTTGAATATCTCGCGAAGAATACGGTCGCCGCGGCGTTCCTCGATATCGGGATGCCCAACATCGGCGGGGTCGCGCTCGCGGAAAAACTCATCGAGGCGCACCCCGACCTTCGCATCGTGTTCATCACGGGGCAACGGGTGTTGATGGAAGAACTGCCCGCGGCGATCGCCGAACACACCGTGGGTATTCTGTACAAGCCCTACGACGCGGAGGAACTGCGGCGGACGATCTCCGCGATCGAGAAGGGAACTTCCAAGCTGATCGCGCGGACATTCGGCTCCTTCGATTGCTTTTTGGGGGACAGTCCCGTCCGCTTCTCCTCGCAAAAATCCAAGGAGCTGTTCGCCCTTCTTCTCGCCTATAACGGGAACTCGCTCACGATGGCGGACGCGATCTCCCAGCTTTGGCCCGACATGCCCACCGACAAGAGCAAAATTCTGTACCGCGACGCCGTTTGGAGGCTGAGAAAGACGCTGCGCGAGATCGGCTCCGACTGCGTGGAGTTCGGCCGCGCCTGCCTGTTTTTGAAGAAGGAAAACGTCGAATGCGACTATTGGGACTACTTGCGCGGCGAGAAATCGGGCTACCGCGGGGAATTTTTGAAGAATTACGATTGGAGCGTGGATTACCTCGCCGCCCTCGACAAGACCGCTCTCGGCCAAACCGATTCGGTGCCTCCCCTCTCCCCGCAGGACGATACGGAGGA
>CANPWF010000024.1 GCA_947581885.1 uncultured Clostridia bacterium | reverse complement strand
GAAGAGGGGATCGTCTCAGAACGTCCCTTCCGCACCCCGCACCATACGGCGACCACCGTCTCGATGTGCGGCGGCGGGAACACCCGCGTGCATCCCGGGGAGATCTCCCTCGCGCACGGCGGCGTGCTCTTCTTGGACGAGCTCCCCGAATATAAGCGTTCGACGCTCGAAGCCCTCCGCCAGCCCTTGGAGGACGGGAAGATCACCGTCTCCCGTGCGGGCGGCACCTTTACATATCCCGCGCGGTTCATGCTCTGCGCGAGCATGAATCCCTGCCCTTGCGGCAACTACGGTTCCACGAACGCGACGTGCACCTGCACCCCCGCGGAGATCAGAAGATACCGCCGCAAGATCTCGGGACCCCTCCTCGACAGGATCGACCTTCAGGTGGAAGTGGACAACGTCGGTTACGACGATCTCACCTCGCGCGAGGAGCGGGAGGATTCCGCCGCCGTACAAAAGCGGGTGAACGCCGCCCGCCGTATCCAGCGCAACCGCTTCGAAGGCTCGGGGATCAACACCAACGCCGAGATGGGGGAGAAGGAGATCGCCGCCTACTGCGTCCTCTCGCCCGAAGGGGAGAAGATCTTGCGCGACGCTTTCGAACGGCTCCGCCTCTCCGCCCGTGCGCGGGCTCGTATCGTGAAGGTCGCCCGCACCGTTGCCGACCTCGACGCGAGCGAAGAGATCCTTCCCAAGCACGTGTTCGAGGCGGTCTCCTACCGTCTCAACGATAAATTCTGATGATGACCGCGGAAGAACGCGCGATCGTTTGGCTCTCCGCCTGCTCGGGGAAGGACGTCCGATCCCAGATCGCCGCCCTTCGTGCCGTGCGCGATCCCGCCCGTCTTGCCGAAGCGTTCGAAGAGGACGCGACGCGCAAAACGGACTTGTTCCTCCGCGACCTCGAAGAGAATGATATTTTTGCGGTGACCCTCGTCTCGGACGACTATCCCGAAAATCTCAAAGCCATCTCCGATCCGCCCCTCGTTTTGTACGGCATGGGGGATCGGAAACTTCTGCGAGAAAGGCGGTTCTGCATCGTCGGTTCCCGCATCACCCCGCCTTGGGCGGAAGCTCTCACCCGCAAAATTTCCTCCGCCCTTTCGGGGCCCTTCGCGATCGTCACGGGGCTTGCGGAGGGGGGAGACAGCGCGGCGATCGCGGGGGCACTTCCCAAGGGAAAGGTAATAAGCGTCCTTCCCTGCGGGTTGAAGCGTTGCTATCCCGCGGCGCACACTTCCCTGAAAGAGAAGATCGCTCAAAGCGGATTGCTCCTCTCGGAGTATTTGCCCGACGAGATGGCGACGAAGTTCGCCTTCCATGCCCGCAACCGCCTCTTGGCGGGGCTTGCGGAGGGGGTGCTCGTCGTCTCCGCGGGGGAGAAGAGCGGTTCGCTCATCACCGCCAACGATGCGGCGGACTACGGAAGGGACGTGTTCGCTTTCCCCTATAATCCCACCCTCGCGCAGGGGATGGGGTGCAACGCCCTCTTGAAGAAGGGCGCGTACGTCGCGACGGGCGCGGAGGATATCTTCGCCTGTTACGGCATCGAGACAAAGGGGAAGGATACCGTCTCCCTCTCTCCCGAAGAACAGACGCTCGTCACCATTCTGCGCGAGCAGGGCGATATGCATGCGGCACAGCTCGCCGACCTTGCGTCCGTGCAGGTATTCGAGGCGATGGCGACGCTCTCTTCCTTGGAACTCAAAGGGCTCGTCGTCAAGGCGGGCGGCAATCGCTATTCGGCGATTTAAGACCCCATTCATCATTTTTGCGATCAACAGGAGGCAATCTATGGATCTCATCATTGTGGAATCCCCTTCCAAAGCCAAAACCATTTCGAGATACTTAAAGGGAAAATTCCGCGTCGACGCGTCGGGCGGGCACATCCGCGATCTGCCCGAACGCTCTTTGGGCGTTGCCGTCGAAAAGGACTTCGAACCGCGCTATGTCACCTCGCAGGGGAAGGACGATGTCATCCGCCGCCTCACCGAAGAGGCGAAACGGGCGGACCGCGTGTACCTCGCAACCGACCCCGACCGTGAGGGCGAAGCCATCTCGTGGCATTTGCAGACGGTGCTCGGGCTCCCCGAGGGCGGCAAGAACCGCATCGAGTTCAATGAGATCTCCCCCAAGGCGGTCACCCGCGCCCTCGAACATCCGCGCACCATCGACTACGCCCTCGTGGACGCACAGCAAGCCCGCCGCGTGCTCGATCGCCTCGTGGGCTACAAACTTTCCCCCCTTCTCAACAACAAGATCCGCAACGGGCTCTCCGCGGGGAGAGTGCAATCCGTCGCCCTCCGCCTCGTCGTAGACAGGGAGCGGGAGATCGCGGCGTTCGTGCCCGAAGAGTATTGGACGATCGCCTGCGAACTGAGAGACGAAAAGGGGGAATATTCCGCCTTCCGCGCCCTTCTCGAAAAGGAAAAGGGCAAGAAAGCCCGCATCACGAACAAGGCACAGGCGGACGAAGTGCTCTCTTCTCTCGCCGCGGGGAAGTATACGGTGAGTTCGGTGAAACGGCTCGTCACAAGGTCGCACGCGCCCGCCCCCTTCACCACTTCTACTCTCCAACAGGACGCTTCCAACAAGCTCGGGCTCTCCGCCCCCGAGACGATGCTCATGGCACAGCATCTCTATGAGGGCATGGACCTCGAAGGGGAAGGGCATATCGCCTTCGTCACCTATATCAGAACGGACTCCACCCGCGTCTCCGAGGACGCACAGGCGGAGGCAAGGGACTACATCACGCGGGTGTACGGGAAAGAATATCTTCCCGCCCGCCCCAACATCTATCAGACGCGGTCGGGCGCACAGGACGCGCACGAGGCGATCCGCCCCATCGATCTTGCCCGCACGCCCGAATCGGTGAAGAAGCTCCTCGACAAGAAGCACTTCCTCGTGTACAAGCTCATCTACGAGCGGTTCATCGCCTCGCAGATGGCGGAAGCGCAGTACGACGCGATGCAGATCGAGATCGCCAATGGAAATTACGGCTTGAAGGCGAGCGGCAAGAGCCTCCGCTTCGCGGGCTACACCGTCGTCTATCAGGAGTACAAGAAGGAGGACGAAGAGGAGAGCAAGGGGCTCCTTCCGCCCTTGAAGGAGAAGGACGGGCTCACATGCCTCGCCGTCAAGCCCGAGCAAAAGTTCACCAAACCGCCCGTCCGCTATACGGACGCTTCCCTCGTCAAGGCGATGGAAGATAAGGGCATCGGGCGGCCTTCGACGTACGCCTCCATCATCTCCGTGCTCACCAAGCGCGGATATGTGGAGAAGGAAGGCAAGGCGATGAAACCCACCGAGATCGCCTTCCGCATCACCGATATGCTCGTGAAGTACTTCAAGGATATCATGGACGTGGGCTTCACCGCCGATATGGAGAAGAAGCTCGACGAGATCGAAGAGGGCGGCAAGGAATGGCGTGCCGTCATCCGCGATTTCTATCCTTCCTTTGAAAAACAGCTCCGCTTCGCCTCGACGGACGGGGACGAAGAGACGGACTTCCGCTGCCCCAAGTGCGGCTCTCCCATGGTGCGGAAAATGGGCAAGTACGGAAAGTACCTCGCTTGCACCAACTATCCCAACTGCTCCAACATCGTGAGCGAATCGGAGCCCGAAACTTCGGACGTTCCTTGCCCCAAGTGCGGCAGGAAGATGGTGGTTAAGACGGGCAAGTTCGGCAAATTCCTCGCCTGTCCCGACTATCCCGCCTGCAAGACGACGATGCCGTTCGGCAGCAAACGGGCGGAGGGGACGGAGGAGGGCACCTGCCCCGTCTGCGGCAAGCCCACCTTGCGGCTCCATTCCCGCACGGGCAAGATTTTCTACGGATGCAGCGGCTATCCCGCCTGTTCGTTCAAGAGCTGGGATATCCCCACGGGGAAGAAGTGCCCCAAGTGCGGCAACGCCCTCGTGAGGACGGCGGCGGGCGGCGTGCGTTGCTCCGATCGGAGCTGTAAATACAGGGAACCCGCCCCCAAGACGGAAGAATGATCGTCATCGGCGCGGGGCTCGCGGGGAGCGAAGCGGCGTACTTTCTCGCCTCGCACGGCGTGGAAGTCACCCTCGTCGATATGAAGCCGAACAAATTCACCCCCGCCCATTCGAGCCCGCTCTTTTGCGAGCTCGTCTGCTCCAACTCCTTGAAGGGGGATGACCCGTTCTCCAACGCCTGCGGGCTGTTGAAGGAGGAGATGCGGCGGTTGGGTTCTGTCACCATGCAGGCGGCGAGCGTTTCCCGCGTTCCCGCGGGGGGAGCGTTGGCGGTCGATCGGGAGAAGTTTTCCGCCTTCGTGACGGAAAAACTCCGTACCATGTCCAATATCTCCTTCCTTTCCCGTGAAGAATGCGAACTCCCCGAGGAGGGGATCGTCGCCACAGGCCCGCTCACTTCGGGGCCCCTTTTGGAAGCGATCAAACAACGCTACGGCGGGAACCTCTCCTTCTTCGACGCTTCCGCGCCCATCGTCTCGGGCGAGAGTATCGATTTCTCCGAGGCCTTCACGCAGGACCGTTACGGAAGGGGGGACGGCGACTACGTCAACTGCCCCATGACGAAGGAGGAGTACGAGGCGTTCGTCGAAGCCCTTCTCTCCGCCGAACGGGCGACGCTGCACGAATTCGAGAAGGGGGAGATCTTCGAGGGGTGCATGCCCATCGAGGTGATGGCTTCCCGCGGGAAGGATACTCTCCGATTCGGCACCTTCAAGCCCGTGGGGCTTCGCGACGAAAACGGCAACCGCCCGTACGCCGTATTGCAACTCCGCAGAGAAAATGGCGCGGGCACGAGCTATAACCTCGTCGGCTGTCAGACCAATTTGAAATTTCCCGAGCAGAAGCGGGTCTTTTCGATGATCCCCGCCCTCAAAAATGCGGAATTTCTCCGCTACGGCGTGATGCACCGCAACGCGTTTCTGAACGCTCCCTATGTGCTCCGCGCGGACTTCTCCGCAAGGGACAACTCTTCCCTCTTTTTCGCAGGGCAGATGACGGGGGTGGAAGGGTATGTCGAGAGCGCGATGAGCGGGCTTCTTTGCGGCATTCACGCTTGGAGAAGGATGCAGGGGAAGGAGCCGATCGTCCCGCCCGAGACCACCGTGATGGGCGCACTCTCCCGCTATATCGCAACACAGAACGAAGATTTTGAGCCTATGAACGCAAACTACGGGCTCTTATCGGGTTTCGAGACCGTGCGGGATAAAAAGGAACGCCGCCGCCTCCTCGCGGAGAGATCCTACGAAGAGATCGAGCGTTTCAAAGAGGAGATCTTCGGGTAAATAAAAGGAGAATACTCGTCCCTTCGGGGAAAGGAGAAAGTATGGAATTTCGCGGAACAACGATCTGCGCCGTCAAAAAGGGCGGCGTGACGGCGATCGCGGGGGACGGACAGGTCACCATGGGCGAGAGCGTCGTCTTTAAGAACACGGCGATCAAGGTGCGGAGAATTTACGGCGGCAAGGTCATTTTGGGCTTTGCGGGAAGCGTCACCGACGCGTTCTCCCTCTCCGAACGCTTCGAGGGGATGCTCAACAAGTTCGCGGGCAATCTCATGCGTTCGGCGGTGGAGCTCGCCGACCTTTGGAGAAGCGACAAGATCGGGCGCAAGCTCGACGCGATGATGATCACCGCCGATAAAGATACCCTTCTCATCTTATCGGGGACGGGGGAAGTCATCGAGCCCGACGAGGGCATCTGCGCCATCGGCAGCGGCGGCAACTACGCTTTGGCAGCCGCCCGCGCCCTCGCCCAGAATACCGACTATTCCGCCGAGGAGATCGCCAGAAAATCTTTGAAGATCGCCTCCGAGATCTGCGTCTACACCAACGACCACATTATTTGCGAGGTGGTATAATGGATCTTTCGCCCAAACAGATCGTAAACGAACTCAATAAGCACATCATCGGGCAGGACGAGGCGAAGAAGGCGGTCGCCATCGCGCTTCGCAACCGTTACCGTCGGGCACAGCTTTCGCCCGAATTCCGCGAGGAGATCACCCCCAAGAACATCATTATGAAGGGCCCCACGGGGGTGGGCAAAACGGAGATCGCGCGGCGGCTCGCAAAGCTCGTGAAAGCCCCCTTCGTCAAGGTGGAAGCCACCAAGTACACGGAAGTGGGGTACGTCGGCAAGGATGTCGAGGGGATGGTGCGCGACCTCGTCGAGTGCGCCGTTCGGCTCGTGAAGGACGAAAAGACGGCGGAAGTCTCCGTCAAGGCAAAGGATGCCGCCGAGGCGAAGATGGTGAAGATCCTCGCCGAACTCAAAAAGAACGACCGCGGCGAGACCCCGCGGGACCTTTTCGAATCCAACCTGCTTGCGAGCCTTCAAAAGGGCGTATTCGACGGGCTTGTGATCGAGGCGGACGTGCGCGACGAACCCCAGAGCATGGAGCTCGTGCCGGGCGGAGCCGCCATCAATCTCGGCTCCATCTTCGGGGAAATGCTTCCCGCCCGCAAGAAAAAGCGCAAACTCACCGTCAAAGAGGCGATGCAGATGTTCATCGCCGAAGAGGCGGATAAACTCATCGACGACGACGCGGTGAAGGACGAAGCCCTCCGCCGTGCGGAAAACGACGGCATCATCTTCATCGACGAGATCGACAAGATCGCGGGAAAAGAGAGCGGCAACATCGATGTCTCCCGCGAGGGGGTCCAACGGGACATTTTGCCCATCGTCGAGGGCTCCACCGTCATGACGAAGTACGGCGCGGTGAAAACGGACTACATGCTCTTCATTGCGGCGGGGGCGTTCCACGTCTCCCGCGTCGAGGACCTGATCCCCGAACTCCAAGGCAGGTTCCCCGTCTCCGTCGAGCTGCAATCGCTCACCAAGGAGGATTTCGTCAATATCCTTACGAACACCGAGCACTCGCTCACCCAGCAGTACGCGGTGCTCCTCGCGGTGGACAACATCGATTTGAAGTTCACGCCCGACGCGATCGAGGCGATCGCGGAGATCTCGGAGGAGATCAATCTTACAAGCGAGGACATCGGCGCGAGAAGGCTGCACACCGTGATGGAATACCTTCTCGAAGACATCTCCTTCAACGCGGGCGGCGGCGACTATCCGCTCATCCCCGTGGAGATCGACCGCAAATACGTCGAAGAGCACCTTGCCAAGATCACCAAAGACAGGGATTTGAAGAAATACGTCCTGTAAGGTTCCCGAAAAGGGGGAGAGGAGAATTTATGATCAACATTCCCAAGGGGACGAAGGACATGCTCCCCGCCGAGGCGCACCTTTGGCAGTACGTCGAGGACGTGGCGAAGATCACCGCGGAGGGCTACGGCTTCCGCGAGATCAGAACGCCCGTCTTTGAGCGCACCGAGCTCTTTGCCCGCGGCGTGGGCGATACGACGGATATCGTCAACAAGGAGATGTACACCTTCCTCGATAAGGGCAACCGCTCCATAACCCTCCGCCCCGAGGGGACGGCGGGCGTTGCGCGGGCGTTCCTTGAAAACGGCTTGCAGAGCGGGGCACTTCCCTTCAAGGCGTACTACCTCATTTCGGCGTACCGCTACGAGCGGCCGCAGGCGGGCAGACTGCGCGAGTTCCACCAATTCGGCGCGGAACTGTACGGCGCAGCCGATCCTTCCGCCGACGCGGAGGCGATCTCCCTCGCCTCTTCCCTTCTTCAAAACCTCGGGTTGGAGCATGTGGAACTTCGGATAAATTCCATCGGATGTCCCGCGTGCAGGGCTCGCTATCAAACCGCCCTTCGTGAATTTTTCCTACCCCATATCGACAAAATGTGTGAAGATTGCAAGGTAAGGGTGCAGAAAAATCCCATGCGCATGCTCGATTGCAAGGAGGAAGGTTGCAAGCAATTTACGCTTCACGCGCCCAAGATCGTCGACTATCTTTGCGACGATTGCCGAAATCATTACGAGCGGACGAAGGCACTCCTTACCGCCGCGAAGGTAAAATTCACCGAGGATCCCTTCATCGTGCGCGGGCTCGATTACTACACCCGCACGGTGTTCGAATTCGTCTCGGACGCGGCGGGCGCACAGGGGACGGTGCTCGGCGGCGGACGGTACGACGGGCTTTTGGAGCAGCTCGGCGGAAGCCATACGCCCGCGGTCGGATTTGCGGCGGGCATCGAACGGCTCCTTCTCGCCATGCAGGCGGAGGGGGTGGAATTCCCCGCGCCGACGGGGACGGATTGCTACCTTGCGGGCATGGACGACGTTTCCCGTGAGAAGGCATTCTTGCTCGCCGAGGAGCTTCGCCGCGCGGGGCTTTGCTGCGAGACCGACCTCATGGGGCGTTCGTTGAAGGCGCAGTTCAAGTATGCGGATAAGATCGGGGCGCGGTTCGTCGCGGTCATCGGCGAGAACGAACTTCAAGAGGGGGTCGTTCAGCTCAAAAACATGCGGACCTCTTCGTCCGTGCGGGTAAAATTCGAGGAGCTTGCGCAAGCTGTTTTGGGGGAGGAAGAATGATGCGGGCAATTTCGGGGAAGGAACTCGATGAACTCGTATCGGGCGGAAAGACGGTAGTGTGCGATTTCCGCGCCGATTGGTGCATGCCGTGCAGGATGCTCGGGCAGGTGCTCGAAGAGCTCGAAGGGGAGTTCCGAGAGAAGGCGGAATTCGTGCAGGTCGATATCGACGAGAACGGCGACCTTGCCGCGTCGCTCGGGATCTTCTCCATTCCCGACGTGTATATCTTTTCGGGTGGCGGCGTAAAGACGCACAGCGTGGGCTTCCTTCCCGAGGAAGAGATGCGGGATTTCCTTTCAGAGAACCTGTAAATTCGTCCGCCGACCCTCAAAATCACGAAGGTCGGCGTTTTTTTGGAAAAAAATTAGTTCACATTGTTGCATTTCCCCGAAAAGGTGGTATAATGTAAACAAATCCAAAGAGGGGGGATTCACGATGATCGATCTTTCATGTATTCGGAACTCGGATCCTGAGATCGCCGCAGCGATGGAGCGGGAACTCGTCCGCCAGCGCGGCAATCTCGAACTGATCGCAAGCGAGAACATCGTATCTCCCGCCGTCATGGCGGCAATGGGCTCTCACCTCACGAATAAGTACGCGGAAGGCTACCCGGGAAAACGCTATTACGGCGGGTGCCGCTTCGTCGATGAAGCGGAGGAACTCGCACGCGAAAGGGTCAAAAAGCTGTTCGGCTGCGAACATGCCAACGTTCAGCCGCACAGCGGTGCACAGGCGAACTTTGCCGTGTTCTATGCCGTCTTGCACCCCGGCGATACGTTCATGGGAATGGACCTTTGCCACGGCGGCCACCTCACGCACGGTTCGCCCGCCAACTATTCGGGGTCGCTCTACCATTGCGTTCCTTACGGTGTCTCCGAAAAGACGGAGACCATCGACTACGACGAGATGGAGAAGATCGCGCTCGAATGCAAGCCCAAGCTCATCGTCGCGGGGGCGAGCGCGTATCCGAGAGTCATCGACTTCGAGCGCATCCGCGCCATTTGCGATAAGGTCGGGGCATATCTTCTTGCGGACATCTCGCATATCGCGGGGCTCGTTGCGGCGGGGCTTCATCCCTCGCCCGTCCCGTATGCCGACTTTGTGACGACGACCACGCACAAGACCCTTCGCGGTCCGCGCGGGGGCATCGTCATGTGCAAGAAAAAGTACGCGGAACTCATCGACAAGGCGGTATTCCCGGGGACGCAGGGCGGACCTTTGATGCACGTCATCGCGGCGAAGGCGGTCGCCTTGAAGGAAGCTCTCTCCGAACAATTCGGAAAATACCAGATGCAGATCGTGAAGAACGCCGCGGCGATGGCGGAGCGGTTCACCGAGAACGGCGTGCGCCTCGTCTCGGGCGGGACGGACAATCACATGATGCTTATCGATCTTCGCACCGAGTATATCACGGGGAAGGAGCTCGAACAGCTCCTCGATGAAGCGCATATCACGGCGAACAAGAACACCATTCCCTTCGACCCCGCCTCGCCCTTCGTCACGAGCGGACTTCGCATCGGCACGCCCGCGATCACGGCACGCGCCATGTGCGAGGACGAAGCGGTGAAGATCGCCGACCTCGTCACCGAAGTCATCCGCGACCGCGAGGACGCGATCCCGTCCGTCTCCGAAAAGGTCCGCATTCTTTGCGAACGCTTCCCGATCTACGAAGGCGACGTGATGTAAGGGGGGGCGTACACGCCCTTCCCGCCGTAGGAGCGCACGACCGTGCGCAACATGAACGGACGAACACGCCGTGCCCGCCGTAGGCGGACGCGCCGCCTGCGCGGCGCGTCATCCTGAACGCATGTGAAGGATCCCGGACTACGAGCGGACGTGCACGTTTATAGAACCGTCTTGTGTGTCCGTACACGGGACGGGATTCTTCGGTCGCCCCCAAAGGGCTCCCTCAGAATGACGCCGTACGAGTGTACGTTGTGCGGCGCACCGTTCCACGAGAAGGGCGGGTACCTTCACCCATACAATTTCATATCCCGCGGGCGGGTTTCCAAAGGAAAAAAGTCCGCGGAACGTTCTTTGAGGCGGAGTGGAAGTCTCCACCGGCAGTACAGTCTGCAAATCCCTTGCGGGACCGAACGGGTGCAATTCCCGTACCGACGGTCATAGTCCGGATGAGAAAAGATTTTTTCGCCTCGCTTTTTTGCGGGGCTTTTTTATGGAGGCAAGTATGAAAGAAAGCGCGAAGCGCGTCGTTCGTTCCCACTTTTCGGCGACGAACATCGCGTACATGGCACTCTTTACGTCGCTCGCATTCGTCGTGACCTTTTTGGAGTTCCCCATTTTCCCCGCGGCACCCTACCTAAAATTCGATTTCGCAAACGTCTTTTTCCTCTTCGAGGGGTTCATCTTCGGGCCCGTCGAGGCGATCGTCAGCATCGCCTTGAAAGAACTTCTCTGTTTTGCGAAGTCGTCGACGGGGGGCGTGGGGGAGATCGCCAACCTCATCATGTCGACGGCGTTCATCCTCATCCCCTCTATCGTCTACCGCTTCAAAAAGGGGAGGTGGTGGGTGCTTTTGTACCTCGCCGCGGGGAGCGTGATGCAGATCGCCGTCTCCCTTCCCGTCAACCGCTTTATCAATTTCCCCTTCTTTATGGGGGAGGGCGCGAAGGCGGCGTTCGACGGCGCATGGTACTACGTGCTCGCGTTCAATGCCATCAAGAGCGTTGTGATCTCCGCCGTCGTGTTCTTCGTGTATAAGCCGCTCTCCCGCCTCATCAAACTCACGCGGGAGAAGATCGAAAAGAGGAGCCGAAGAGTAGTTGTAAAGGAAGAACAAAAAGAAGAGCCTTCCCAAGAAAATATGCCTTCTTCGGAAGAGAAGGGGGACGATCGCTTCGACAAAACCCCAGAAGAAATTCCCGAAAATGCGGAGGAAAACCCGCCGCAAAACGGTTGACATTTTTTGAAATTCGGAATAAAGTAGTAGTAGAAAAAAACAAGGAGGCATGCGCCGTGAAAGGACGAAGTACGACCTCGGACCCAAGCAACCGTTCCCGTGCGGCGCAGTCCGCCGTATAGGGTTCGTTTTCTTGCGTCCGCGCGGGTAAAAATTGGCGTGGAGGTGGAAAATGGACGAAGAAATTCGCAAATTATTGCAGGATAAAGATTACGAAGGCGTAGCCGATCGGGTGAAAAAGCCCGAGGATGCGGCTACCCTTTTGCGTGAAATGGGGAAGGAAGAGATCCTTCCCTTTTGCCGTGCGCTTGATCGGGACGTTCTCGCCGAAGTGCTCGTTCTGCTCGATGCCGACTTGCAGCAGACCGTGCTCGAAGGGCTTCGCGACGACGAACTCGAAGAGGTCATGGAGGATGTCTCCGTCGACGACACGGTGGACATCATCGAGGAGATCCCCGATTCCATCGCGCGGCGCATTGCCGAGCGGGACGAGATCCTTGCCCTCTTGAAGGAGCGGAAGTTCTCCGTCTTGAAGCCCCTTCTCGCCTCGATGAACGAGATCGACCTCGCCGACGTATTCGAAAACGCGGAGGAAGAGGACCTTCCCGTGCTCTTCCGCATCCTTCCCAAAGACCTTGCGGCGGATATGTTCGTCGAGATCGAGCCCGATACGCAGGAAAAGCTCCTCAAAAAGCTCTCCGATAAGGAAGTCAAAGGGGTCATGGACGCGCTCTTCCTCGATGATACCGTCGACCTCGTCGAGGAGATGCCCTCTTCCGTCGTCAAGCGGCTTTTGGCTCTTACCGACAGCGAGACCCGCGCCTACATCAACGAGCTGCTGAAATACCCCAAGGACAGTGCGGGCTCGATCATGACCATCGAGTTCGTCCGCTTCTTCCCCGAGATGACGGTGAAAGAGGCGTTCGACCATATCCGCGAACAGGCGATCGACAAGGAGACCATCTACACCTGTTACGTCACCGACCGCGCCAATCGGCTGATCGGCATGGTGACGGCGAAGGATCTCATGCTCAACGCGACCGATCGCAAGATCTCCGAGATCATGGAGGACAACGTCATCTACGTCCATACCCACGACGACAAAGAGGAAGTGGCGCGGACGATCTCCGATTACGGTTTCCTCGCCATTCCCGTCGTCGATGAGGAGAGAAGGCTCGTCGGCATCGTCACCGTCGACGACGCTATGGAAGTCATCGAAGAGGAAAACACCGAGGATATCGAGGCGATGGCAGGTGTCATCCACGAGAGCAAGCCCTACTTAAAGACGGGGGTTTTCACCGTCTGGAAGAACCGCGTCCCTTGGCTTTTGATATTGCTCGTGAGCGCGACGTTCACGGGGCTCATCCTCAACAACTTCGAGGCGATGCTCTCCACCGCCATGCTCGCGTGCGTGCCCATGCTCATGGATACGGGCGGAAACTCGGGTTCGCAAGCGTCCGTCACCGTCATCCGCTCGCTCGCCCTCGGGGAGCTCTCCACCAAGGATACCGCGCGGGTTCTATGGAAGGAATTCCGCGTCTCGCTCCTTTGCGCCGCGACGCTCGCCGCCGCCTGCTTTGCGAAATTGCAGCTCATCGACAGGCTCCTGTTCGGCTTTGAGGGATACACCGTGAAACCTTGCCTCGTCGTCTCGCTCGCACTCTTCTGCACCGTCGTCATGGCGAAGTTCGTCGGCTGTATGCTCCCGCTCTTCGTGAAGAAGATCAAGCTCGACCCCGCCGCCGTCGCCTCGCCCTTCATCACGACCATTGTAGACGCACTGTCTCTTCTCATCTTCTGCGGGCTCTCCGTCGCCATCTTGGGATAAAGGCGGAAATCTTCGGAAGAGAGGGGCAACTTCGTCAAAATTCTTGCAAATTGCAGCCGTATGCGGTATAATATCCGCGTATGGCTGTTTTTGTTACCCGTTCGGCAGAAGAGACCTTCGCGTTGGCGGAAAGGTATGCCGCCTCGCTTCATGACGGCGACGTCGTCCTGCTGGACGGCGAAATGGGCGCGGGCAAAACGGCGTTCGCCAAGGGCGTTGCGAAGGGCATGGGGATCGGATGCGAAGTGACGAGCCCCACCTACGCCTACATCAACAGTTACGAAAACAGGCTCTTCCATTTCGATTGTTACCGCGTTCCCTCCGAGGAGTACGCCGAATCGCTCGGCTTCTCCGAATACTTCGGCAAGGGCGTTTGCCTCGTTGAATGGGGGGAGAAAATCGCGGGATTGCTTCCCGAAAACGTAAAGCATGTTCGCATTCGGAAAGGGGCGAACGGGGAGCGGGAGATCACACTTTGAACTTTCTTGCCGTCGATACGAGTTACGAACGCCTCTTTGTCGCCGCCTATCGGGGCGGGGAGGTCTTTTCGCGCACCGAAAACGAGGCGATGCGCCACTCCGTCCTTTTGATGGACGGGATCGACGACGTGCTCTCGAAGGCGGGGCTCACCCTCGGCGAGCTCGACTTTCTCGCTTGTACGGTTGGCCCGGGGTCGTTCACGGGGGTGCGTATCGGCATCGCGGCGGTCAAGGGCATGTGCTTTGCGGCGAACCTTCCCGCCCTTTCCGTCACCTCCTTCGATACGCTCGCATACGCTGATAGGAACGGGAAACGGCTCGCCCTCATCGACGCGGGGCACGGCAAATTCTACGCCTGTCCGTATGAAAACGATGTCGCCCTCGAACCCGCATTTCTCGGCGAAGAGGAAATAAATGCCCTCGAAAAGAGGGGATATCGCCCCATTGTAAGTGAGACGTGCGATCGGGGAAAGGGACTTATAACGGCGGCGGAAGTTCTCTATAAGAACGCTGCTCCCGCCCGAGAGCTCACCGCGCTGTACCTTCGGAAGAGTGCGGCGGAGGAGGGGAGACGATGAACGGGCGGCTGTGGAAACTCCATGATCTCGACGGGATCGCCGCCCTTGAAAGGGAGTGCTTCTCCGACCCTTGGACCCGCCGTATGCTCGCGGAGAGCTTCCTTTCCGATAACTTCCGCGGCGTTCTTCTCGAAGAAGAGGGCGTTCTCGTCGGCTACGGCGGTGTGCGCGTCGCGGCGGACGAGGCGGAGATCGAACTCATCGCCGTGAGCGAGATGTACCGCCGTTGCGGCAGGGGCAAGAAGATCATGGAGGACCTGCTCGCCATCGCCCGCGAACGGGGGGCAAAGAGGGTGTATCTCGAAGTACGCGTCTCCAACGCCTCGGCGCAGATGCTCTATCTTCGGTGCGGTTTCCGCGGGCTGTACGTCCGTTCCCGTTACTATCCCGACGGCGAGGATGCCGTTGTGATGACGAGGGAACTTTGAAGGATGTCTTTTTACAGCGGGGAGAGGGGGAAGAACTCCTCCTCCTGCACGGATATCTCTCCTGCAAGGAGAGTTTTTCCCACCAGATCGAATATTTTTCGCGCTTTTACCGCGTCACCGCGCCCGATTTCCCCGGTGCACGCCATGATGAAACAGGCGTTCGCGTCGCA
>CANPWF010000023.1 GCA_947581885.1 uncultured Clostridia bacterium | reverse complement strand
GCCGCCCTTGGCGTGACTGAGGGGGTGTGAGTGTACGCAACCGTATCATCACGCCGACCTTATTACCTGCCCCCTTTTGAAGGGGGCAGGCAAAAGTGGGGGTTCCTGCTCCCAACCCCTTTCGTCCCTGCGGGACACTTCCCCCAAAGGGGGCAGCAAGGAAAACGCGCAACCCCCCGAGTGTACGCAACCGTATAAATACGTCATTCCGAGCGCAAGTCGCCCCGCCTTATTCTGTTTATTCCTTGGGCGGCACGAGCGCGTCCTTGCGCGAAGTAGGAATCACCTCAGACTTATGTCTTAAAAATAAGGTGGCCCGTTCGACACGAGGGGTCGTCAAGGGCGGACGACCCTTCGGCTCAGGGTGACGTAATTTATAGCCTTCCGTACTATCAAAAAGGAGAACCCTATGATCGATTTGGGCGATTGGAACGACGTGCTCGCGCCGCTGTTTGCAGACGAGCGGTACAAAAAGATCCGCGAATTTCTCAAATTCGAGTATTCGCACTACGTCGTCTATCCGAACATGTACGACCTCTACAACTGCTTCCGTTTCACCCCCTTCGCCGATGTGAAGGCGGTCCTTCTCGGGCAGGACCCCTACCATGAATACGGGCAAGCGCACGGGCTGTGTTTTTCGGTGAAGGAGGGGGTCCCAAAACCGCCCTCCCTTGAAAACATGCTCAAAGAACTCAAAGACGATTTAGGATTCCTTCCGCCGAAGTCGGGGGATCTCACCAAGTGGGCGAAGGAGGGCGTGCTCCTTCTCAACACCTCTCTCTCGGTGCGCGAACATCAGGCGAACAGTCACAGCGGCTGCGGGTGGAGTTGGTTCACCGATTCCGTCATCGAGCTTTTGAGCCGTGAAAAAGAGCACCTCGTGTTTTTGTTATGGGGCGGAAACGCGCGGCGGAAAAAGCAGCTCATCGATGAAAACAAGCACCTCGTTTTGGAATGCGCCCATCCCTCGCCCCTCTCGGCGTACAATGGGTTTTTCGGGTGCCGACACTTCTCCAAGACGAACGACTACCTCGTCTCCCATCATATTCCCCCCATTGATTGGAATTTGAACGAATGACCTTATCAATATTGACGCGCCGCGACTTTCGCCGCGGCGCGTCCGTATCCGTATATAAAAATTTCCGTCTACTTTTTCAGGTATTTCACGCCGCTCTTCCAAGCAACGCCGACTTTCTCCCCGATCGCATAGTACCCATTCCTCATCTGATCGAACACAAACGTACCGAGCTTGCCCGCGTCGATCTTTCCCTTTTCGTCGAGGACGCGCTCATCGGCGAGCACGTTCACGATCTTGCCGAGCACACGGAGCCCGTACGGCTGCTGCTGCATTTCCACGACCGTGCATTCGACCGTGACGGGATATTCTTCGATGACGGGCGCGTCGACGTGGGTGCTCTTCCTCGCATGCAATCCGCACGCGGCGAGCTTGTCCTTCACGGTATTTGCGGAAGCGATCCCCAAATAATCGGACTGCTCGAGGGTGCGAAGGTTGGGTAGGGCGAGGGTAAACGCCCCGTGCACGCGGAGATTTTTCACCGTCTTGTGGCTCTCCTCGAGATTGAGCGCGACCATGTCCTCCGCGCAAATGCCGCCCCACGCCATCATCATCACGTCGGCAACGCCCTCTTCGTCGTACGTGCCGATCATATACGCAGGCATGGGAAACAAATAGGGTTTACAACCGAAATCTTTCATATTCCCCTCCTTATTCTTTCTTCTTCTATCTTCTTCTACCGCAACGGAAGAAACGTCTTTCCTCCCGCATGAATACATTGCGCGAACGGTTCCCCGCGAAGGCGTTGCATGAGATCGAACAGAGCGATGCAGACCGTAACTTTTTGTCCATAGACTTCGGAGACATACTCCTTACCCGCCGCCCCGTCTGCCGCCTCGGAATACGGATAGAGAAGCACGACGCGCTCCGCCGAAAACCGTGTATGATAGGCGTACATCTGATACATATCCGCCTGTGAGATCCCGTTGTTTTGTTCCCTTGCGTTGAGCAACTTCCACTTGGTATCGGCGAGGATACATTCCCCGTTCTTTTCCAAGAGAATATCCGGGCGCAGGGTGAACGCGTCCGAAAAGAGGGAGAGCTGCGTACTCTGCGCTTTGAGCCGCCAACCCGAGACGAGTGCGCTCTCCATTTCATGCGCGACGTACGTTTCGAACAGCTGTTCCATGGGAAAAAGCAAAGCAAACGCACGGTCTCTTCCCGCATAGATCGATGAGCCCCTTCTCCGCAAGAACATACGGCACAAAACGAGAATATCCTCGTATTCTATCGCCGAGCGATCGTCGGCACACCGCGCGAGATCCGCTTCGTAGTTTTCCGAAGGCGCGATCTCGGAGAACATCAGAAGAAATTTGTTGAGGTCGGCGACATTCCTGCGATCCTTGCTGATGCCGCGGAGCAGTTCGAGCGTGGATTTGATGAGCTTATTCTCGGCTCGATCGAACGTAAAGGCATCGTAATGCACATAAAAACGTTCCGCATGGGCAAGGTTCCGCTTGATCTGCTCGGAAAAATCCAACTTTCCCTTGAAGAACTTCTCGTTGTCCTCATAGGGAACGTACCCCGCCCGAAGCCCGCGCCGAATCAGCTGTTCCAGCGCGTCCAAAAAAATGCGGATGAATACCTCGAATATGGTGACGCTGCTCTGCAAATCGGATGCGTGCAGCAGTCGGGAACGCATCGCTCCCGAGACGCGCAGCATTTCGAGCACGAGCGAACGGAGATCGCTCTCGGCGGTCATCGCGGTCCCGAGCTTGGGAAGGATCTCGATCTGCACACCGCAAGGGAGAGAGATCGTCCCCACATAGTTGCGGACAAAAAAGACTTCCTCTCCGTTCTTGCTCCCGAGCATCATGCAAGCGGAAACATCCGTCGGCCCATTCTCGACGGGAAGGACGAACGCTTTCAACTCCGCGAATGCCCTGCTCGCGATCCTCGGTTCGAAATCTCGGCGCGAGATCGCGCCGTACTCATATACCGTCAACGGTTTCATGGATTACCGTAAAGCCCGACGTAATCGTCCTCTTGCAAACTCGCTTTCAATCCCTGCCGATCCGCAAATCCGACGGGGAGGATCTTTTCGATCTTTTCGCAGTCCCCGAAGAAATACTCCTGCAAAAGGGGCAGAATATTCCGCTCGAACACCCGCGCGAGTTCTCGGACGGTGCCGCTCCCCTTCAACCCCAAGAAATAAGAATGTCCGATCTGATGTTCACGGTCGAGATATTCCGAAATGCGCCCGTTGATCGCTTCGAGCATGCGCCCGATATGTACCCTTCCTACCGTGAAGTCGAGCAGAGAATATTCGGGCATCATCTCCCTGAAAGAGAACCGTCTGCGAAGGGCTGCGTCGAGTTGGACAAGGGAGCGGTCGGCGGTATTCATGGTGCCGAGGATCCAAACATTTTTGGGCACGCCGAAAGGTTTTTCGTCCCCATATGGCAATTTGCACACCGTCTCCTCGTCCTCGCCGAGCCGCTTGCCCGTCTCGATGAGCGTGATGAGCTCCCCGAAGATCTTGGAGATATTGCCGCGGTTGATCTCGTCGATGATGAACACCCGCGGTTCGCTGTAATCGTAGACGATCTTCTCGGATGCCGCTCTCGGATCGAGGAGCGGCACGATATCTTCGGCGGAGATCGCCGTGCGGTAGAGAGTGCCCTGCATGAGTTTCTTCCCGCCGTTCAATTCGAGAATATCCTGCTTTTCCGCGCCCGACCATTTCCGCAACCATTTGACGGAACGGCGGCGGCGAAGATGCGGGTATTGCCTTTCGTCGGACAGCCATTCGTATTCGCCCGTGACGACCCCGATCGCGTCGATCTGCGTCTGCGACCAACAGGAGAGAACGATATCGCCGATTTCGAGTTCATCGATGAAGCGGTTCAAAATATCCCGTCCGCCGTATTTGAATTCGCTCTCCCCCGAAAGGTCATCGCCGTATTCATCCCAACCGATGCGGATGCAGTCCGTATCGAGGCATTCTCTGTGCACGCGGTTTCCCTTCCAACCCGCGCCGTCGAGAGAGACTTTCCACACGGTAGGATTCTTGTTGAACCCGTAGTTGTCCGCTTCGCCGCGGACGATGCTCCGCGCACCGTCGCAGAACTTTTTGAACACCCCGTCCTCGACACGATAGACGACCTGCCCGTTCTCCGCCGTCGGCTTGATGCCTTGAATGAATTCTTCGTAGCCGTACGATTGGTGGAAGGTGACGAATTCGATCCGCCCCTTCTTGCGGTATTCGTCGAATTTCGCCTTCACCGCCTTGTAATCGCCGTAATTTGCGAGCTCGCTCTCCTTCTTCCCCTCGATGATGCCCACCGCATACAGGACGGTGCTGTATGTTTTGCCCGTCCCGGGAGGACCGTATAAGATGAGGTTTTTATCGATATCCGTCACGCCCGCGTTCTCCGCGGCGGACATATCTTGCAGGCTCGGCCTCTCCTCTTCTTGTTGCCCGAGCAGACGGTAGACGGCTTGGGCGAATCGAACCCCGTCCCCCATGCCGTGCGCTTTGGCATAGAGAGCGATGCGCCCCTGCCGCAGAAACCTGCTGCCGCCGCCGAAGATCTCCGAATCGAAAAGATCGAGAACGCGTCCCAAAAATCCTTCCGTGTAGAACTCCATGACCTTGTCGGGGAAGAAGATATGGAAATACTTCAAAAGTTTGACCTTTAAGTCGGAACCCGCAACATAGGGGGATCTGCTTCTGCGGCAAATGCTCCCGATCTCTCTGTCCGCACGCTCATATCCCGCAAGATCCGAGAGCGGTTCCCTCTGCAACACGCGGTAGATATCGCAAATGACGGCTCTCGTCTCCTTGGCGAATTCGATCGCCCGTTCCCGCGAAATGTTCTGCTTTTTGTCGCCGTTCGGGTAGAAGAAATAACTCCACCCGCCGTTGCCGTTCGAACGCATCAGAACGCCCGTCTGCCCCGCGCCCTCTTTGCCGGAGCCGAAATGCTCCTTCGGAACACGCCGATCGCCGAATTCCAAACAGCAGAAAAGGCCGCGCGCACCGAGCTCGTTTCCCGCCGCCGCATCCGCAAAAAGCCGCTCTGCGAGCATGTCGTCGGAGAGCGATTGCAGGACATCGGGCCCATAGGTCTGCGCATAGTAGCTTCTGATTTGCTCCGTTTCCTGCGAAACGGGGATCGCGTCGAAGATCTCTTTGAGTTTTTCCGTAACGTTCATGTTCCCCCCCTGTTCTTTACCCGTTGATGGCTTCTTTCATCTTTTCGGTGGCTTCTTGGCGGCTCTTCACGCCGAGTTTTTCGTAGATGGTGGAGATATAGTTGCGGGAAGTCCCGTCCGAGAGCTTCAACGCCCCCGCGATCTGCTTATTGGAAAAGCCCTCGTAGAGCATGAGCGCGATCTCCACTTCGCGGTCCGAAAAGGAGAATTTGCGCTTCAATTTGATCTCGCGGTCGCTCGTCACCATCCGCGCCGCGTCGGCGATGCGGCGGGCGATCTTGGCGGGAAGGATGGTGTCCCCCGCGTAGGCGTTCTTGATCGCGTCGATGAGGGCGGTCGCCGACGTATCTTTGAGAAGATAGCCGCTCGCGCCGTTATTGATCGCGCCGAGGATATAATCGCTGTCGTCGAAGGTGGTAAGCACGAGCACCTTGGTGTCGGGCAGGCGGCGTTTGATCTCCTGCGTGGCGATGACCCCGTTCATATTGGGCATACGGATATCCATGAGCACAACGTCGGGGTGCAGTTTTTCGGCGAGTTCGACCGCGCCGAACCCGTCCCCCGCCCTCCCTACGACTTCGAGGTCGGGGCAAGAGGAGAGCACGCTCCCGATACCGTCCGCAAGGATCGCCTGATCGTCCGCAAGCAAAACTTTGATCTTCATGATTTCTCTTCTCCCTTGACGGCGAGAGGAAGGGAGATCCGTATCTCGAATCCTTCCCCTTTTTCCGTCGAAAATTCCACGCTTCCGCCGAGTTTTTCGGCGCGGGTGCGCATGCCCGAGAGCCCGAACCCTTCTTTCAACGTTGCGGGATCGCTCCCCTCGCCGTTATCCGAAAGCAAGAAGCGAAGGGTATTCCCTTCCCGTTTGACTTCGACCCAGAACGCCGTCGCGCCGCCGTGGCGGAAGCCGTTGGAGATCCCCTCTTTGAGGGAATTGCCGAGGAACCTCCGCTGCTCTTCGCCGCATCCGATGTCCTCGATGTCCGTCCGCACGGCGATGCCCGTGCCGTCCGCAGAGTCGTGCGCGATGGTTTCGAGCAAAGTTTTCAAGGTGCCGCCCGTCTCCGCACCCGACAGAAGGTGCACGCTGTCGCGAAGCTGTTCGAGCGCGTTTTTCGCCTGCATGTTCGCCGTGGAGATCTTCCTCCGCGCGTCCTCGGGATCCGAATCGAGGACGAGCCGCGCCGCTTCCGTCTGCATGATGACGGCGGTGATCGCGTGGCCCACCGTATCGTGAATGTCCTTCGCGATGCGTTGCCGCTCTTCGAGCACGGCGATCTCTTTGAGTTCGTCGTAGGCGCGGACGAGCTTGGCGTTCGTCTCGTTGAGCTCGTCGAGAGCGGCGTTGAGTTCCCTGTTCTTGCGATAGATCTGCACGGCGAAGTTCAGAACGAAGAAGTGCGCCGCGAGCAGGATGAGGTCGTTCACCGCACCCGTCAGCACGGGGACGACGTTGATATCCCCCTCTTTGAGGGAATTGGTGACGGCGAGTGTGACGAGGAACATCCCGATGCCCGAAGCCCCCATCGCGATACAGTCGGATAGTTTTTCGTGTTCGATATAGAATTCGGAGAGGATGATGATGTACAGCGTGGAGATGAGGGTCCCGTCCGAGAAGATGGTGATGACGAGAAGCAGAAGCATGTCGAACACATAGCAGGCGATCTTGGCGGCGGGGTTGATCTTCGCCCAGATCTTGATGGCGTTTTCGGCAACGATCGCCACCATCGCGGGCATGAGGACGTACCAAGCGGGGATATTCGCAAACGGGCGGGCATCCCAATTGTTCACCGCGACGATGATGCACACGGAAAGGAGGAGGGCGAACACGAACGCCCGTCCCGCACGGATGATGAAGGGGATCTGTTCTTCCCCGATGAGAGGATTGGGCCGTTTCATTTTACCCCTTTCTCCCGTATGATCTCGGCGACATCGTAGTCGGTACGGATGTTCTGCATCCTTCCCGAGACGTGATAGCTGTAAACGCCCTCCGCGGATACGATGAGATGGTCCTGCAAGACAACGCCGTTGATGCCGCAAAGGAGAGCGAGTTTGGCGGTGAACACGTCGTCCGCATGGGAAGGCGAACAGCCGCTCGCGGGATGATTGTGCGCGACGACGAGCGCGTTGGGCCGCTCGAAGGCGAGAAGTTCGCTGATCTCCCCCGCGGGGACGCAGGCGGTATCGGTCGTCCCTTGGGGATATCGCTTGCAGGCGCAGACGTTCCCCTCGATGTCGATACAGTACACCTCGATGACTTCATCCTCCAAGTCCCCGATGCGGGAGAGAACGAATTCGGAAAAGTCGTGCGCGTTGAGGGCGCGGACGGCGACGGGCAGTTCCCCGTTCTTCCGCCTGTGAAAGAGCCCGACGAGGCGAAGATAGGCGGCGGTGGATCTTCCTACCCCTTCGATCTCGGCGAGGTCGTCTATCTTGGCGGAGAGCACCCCGTCGAGGGAGCCGAAGGTCTCGATAAGGGCATGCGCGAGATCGTTGGTGTTCCGCCGGGGAATGGCGTTGAACAGCAACATTTCGAGGAGTTCGTGCTCCTCCAAATAGTCCGCCTGTTCGAGACGGGCGAGCATGCGTTGTCTGTGCCCTTCGTGCATTCCTTCCCTCCCCTTCCCTATTGTAACATATTTCCGCGGACTTTGCACGAAAAATTGCCCCGACGGGAATACATTTTTTTCTCCCATTTTGTAACTTTCACTCTTGACAAGTGTCCCGTTGTGTGTTACAATACTCTTTGGTCGTTCAAATGAAACAGGGAGATATGATATGCCGACCTATTTGAACGAAGCGGTTGCCTCCATCTGCGAAAGCATCCGCTTCGACTCTGCAATGGCGGAGGGCGTCTCCGGTAAGCCCTTCGGGACGGGACCTTATGACTGTCTGCACCATTTCCTCTCTCTTGCCCGCTCTCTCGGATTCGAGACGAAGGACTATGACGGGTATATCGGCGAAGTCGTCTACGGAGAAGGCGAAGAAGAATTCGCGATCTTGTGCCATCTCGACGTTGTTCCCGCAGGGAACGGTTGGACGGTAGACCCCTTCGGGGGAGTCGTCCGCGACGGAAAGATCTGGGGGCGCGGCGCGGTGGACGATAAGGGCCCCGCCGTATGCTGTCTGTACGCCCTCAAAGCCCTCAAAGACAGGGGATTTACCCCCTCCAAAAAGATCAAACTTCTCCTCGGTTGTAACGAGGAGAGCGGCTGGGCGTGCATCGAACACTATAAGTCCGTTGCCCATATGCCCGACGAGGGATTTTCGCCCGACGGGGAATTTCCCGTCATCTATGCGGAGAAGGGAATTTTGCATGTGCGCATGCACTTCCCCCTCGAACGCACGCCCTTCCTCGCCTTTGCGGGGGGAACGAGCGCGAACATGGTGTGCGATACCTGCCGCTCCACGCCCCGTTCCATCGGGAAACGCCGCGCCGAAGCCCTCGGGCTCGAAGTGCAGGGGAAAGCCCTCATCTCGCACGGGAAGAGTGCGCACGCCTCCACGCCCGACGAGGGCGAGAATGCCATCCGTCCCATGCTCGAATATTTCGCGCCCAAAAACGAGGGTATCGCGCACATTCTCGACTGCCTCTTTTACGACAAATATCGGCTCAAAGATATCCGCGACGAGACGGGCCGCCTTACCCTCTCCCCCGATATCATCCGTTGCCGCAAGAAGGATATGCAGGTGCTCGTGGATATCCGCTACCCCGCGACGGTGCCCGTGCGCGTCGTGCACGACGCTCTCGCCCGCTTCGGGGTGAAGTACGAGACGGTGCACCACCAAGAGCCCATCTGCCGTCCCAAGGACGGGGAAACCATCAAAACCCTCCTCTCGGTGTATGAAGAGTGCACGGGGACGAAGTCGGAACCCATCGCCATCGGCGGCGGCACCTACGCGAGGGCACTCCCCTTCGGCGTGGCGTTCGGCCCCGAGATGCCCGGCGACGAGCCCATCGTCCATCAGCCCGACGAATATATCACCGTCGAGAGAGTAAAACTCCTTCTCGAAATATACGAGAAGGCGATCGAACGGCTGACAAAATAAAATCAAAATCTTACAAAACGTCCCCGCGCTTCGGCGCGGGGACGATCCTTTATGCGGTCTTTTTATAGACGAGTTTGGGCCGTGCGCCGTTCGTGACGCAATCCCGCGTGATGACGACTTCGGCGACGTTCTTCTCGGAGGGGATATCGAACATAACGTCCGTCATCAGCCCCTCGATGATGGTGCGAAGCCCTCTCGCCCCCGTCTTTAAGCGGATGGCGGTGCTCGCGATCTCGCGGACGGCGGCATCCTCGACGGTGAGCTTCACGCCGTCTAAGCCGACGAGCTTCTGGTACTGTTTGATGATGGCGTTGCGCGGTGTGGTGAGGATGTTCACGAGCGCGTCCTCGTCGAGGGCTTGCAGGCTCACGACGATGGGCACCCGCCCGACGAATTCGGGAATGAGCCCGAACTTGGTGAGATCCTGCGGCTTCACGTCGTCGAGAAGGGTGTAGTCCACCTCGTTCGCGCCGAGTTTTACCTTCCCGCCGAAACCCAAGCCCGAATCGTCCTTGCGGGCGGAGACGATCTTATCGAGCCCGACGAACGCCCCGCCGCAAATGAAGAGGATGTTCGTCGTATCGATGTGCATGCAGTCCTGCTGGGGGTGCTTTCTGCCGCCCTGCGGGGGAACGTTTGCGACCGTCGATTCGATGATCTTCAAGAGGGCTTGCTGTACGCCCTCGCCCGAGACGTCGCGCGTGATGGAGACGTTCTCTCCCTTCCGTGCGATCTTGTCGATCTCGTCGATATAGATGATGCCCCGCTGTGCCTTCTCGATGTCGTAATCGGCATTCTGAATGAGCTTTAAGAGGATGTTCTCGACATCTTCGCCCACATACCCCGCTTCCGTCAACGTCGTCGCGTCCGAAGTCGCAAACGGGACGTTGAGGATCTTGGCGAGCGTACGGGCGAGCAGCGTCTTTCCGCTCCCCGTGGGGCCGAGCAGAAGGATGTTACTCTTCTCGATCTCGACATCGTCCGCCGCAACGCCGTCTGCGATCGCGTTGATGCGTTTGTAGTGGTTGTACACCGCAACGGAGAGCACGCGCTTCGCCTTGTCCTGTCCGATGATGTACTGATCGAGTTCCTCTTTGATCTCGGCGGGCTTTTTGAGTTCCACCTTGCCCGCGGGAGAAGGGTCGGGCGATTTATCGAGCATGTCCTTGCACAGCTCGACGCACTCGTCGCAGATAAAGATCCCGTCGGGACCCGCGATGAGCTTTTTCGTCTTGGCTTTCTCCTTCCCGCAGAAGGAACAACGTTGTTCGTATTTTGCCATAGTTACTCCGTCTTTTCGTTATCGGGGTCGCGTTTTTCGTACACGG
This sequence comes from uncultured Clostridia bacterium, assembly GCA_947581885.1. Taxonomy (GTDB): domain Bacteria; phylum Bacillota; class Clostridia; order Christensenellales; family Borkfalkiaceae; genus Gallimonas. The sequence continues at coordinate 4,320 of CANPWF010000023.1, read as the reverse complement.
CATCGATGAGCCCGTACTCTTTCGCTTCGTCCGCGGTGAGATAGTTGTCGCGATCGGTGTCGCGTTCGATCTCCTCGTAAGGTTTCCCCGTGTTCTCGGCGAGGATCTTCGTCATCTTCTCCTTGATGCGGAGGATGTGATCGGCTTGGATCCTGATATCGCTTGCCTGCCCCTGTGCGCCGCCGAGTGGCTGATGGATCATGATCTCGCTGTTTTTGAGCGCGAACCGCTTGCCCTTGGTGCCCGCCGCAAGCAGGAACGCCCCCATGCTCGCCGCAAGCCCCACGCAGATGGTGGAAACGTCGCAGCGGATGTAGTTCATCGTATCGTAGATCGCCATGCCCGCGGAGACAGAGCCGCCCGGGCTGTTGATATACACGCTGATATCCTTGGTCGGGTCCTTCCCCTCCAAATAGATGAGCTGGGCAACGACGGTGTTCGCCACCGCGTCGTCGATCTCCCCCGAGAGGAAGATGATGCGGTCCTCCAAGAGGCGGGAATAGAGGTCGTAACTTCTCTCGCCGCCGCTCGTGCGCTCTACGACGTAGGGAATGAGCACGTCTTTCATTCGGTTGCCTCCTGTTTTTTCGTCGTTCTCTTCTTGGGAGCGGGCTTTTCTGCTTTCTTCTCTTCGGGCTCTTTCTTCTCTTCGGTGAAGAGGACCATCTCGTTGTTGGCTTCGAGATAATCGAAGAGCTTGGTCACCTTGATGTCGCCCTCGATGTACTCTCTCTGGCGAGGATCCATCGATTTCTCGTACTCCTCTTTCTCCTTGCCGACGGAAGCCGCCTGCTCGGCGATCTTCGCCCCGACCTCTTCCTCGGTCGCCTCGATGTTGAGCTCTTTGATGAGCTTCTCGACGATGAGCTGATGCAAAACGGCGATCCTCGCCTCTTCGGCGAAGTTCTTCTTGTACTCCTCGCGGGTGGAACCGATGTATTGCAGGTAATCGTCGAGGCGGATGCCCTGATACCCGAGGGTATATTCCATGCGCCGCACCGATTCTTCCTCCTGCCGCTCGATCATCGCGTCGGGGATCTCGACGGTCGCACCCTTGGCGATCTCCGTTAAAATAGAATTCTCCGTCTCGTTGCGGGAACGGTTTTTCGCGCTCGTTTCGAGGCGTTCGCGCACCTTCGCGCGGTAGCTTTCGAGGCTGTCCGCCCCCACCTTCTTCAAGAATTCCCCGTCGAGCTCGGGAAGCCGTTTGCCCGTGAGCTTATGGAGCGTCACCGTAAACACGGCGGGCTTGCCCTTCAAGGATTCTTCCTGATAGTCCTCGGGGAAGGTGACGTTTACGTCCTTCGTCTCCCCGATCGCCATGCCGACGATTTGATCTTCGAACCCGGGGATGAACTGCCCCGACCCGAGGGTGAGATCGAACCCCTTTGCGGAGCCGCCCTCAAACAGTTCTCCGTCTACCCGCCCTTCGAAGTCGATGTTCGCAACGTCGTGCAAAGCGGCGGGACGGTCGGTGACATCCACATTCTCGGCAAGGCGTTCGCGGGTACGTTCGATGTCATTCTCAACGTCCGCGTCCGTCACAGTATACTCAAACTTGTTGATTTTTATACCCGTGTATTTCCCGATGACAACGTCGGGCTTTACGGGCACCGTCGCTTCGAGGACGATGTTCTCTTCCGAGAAGTTCTCCCCGAGGGAGACAGAGGGCTCGCCGACGGGGGTGAAGTTTTTCTCCTCCTTTTCGAGCGTTTCGCCGTAGTGCTCGGAAAAGAGATCGTTGAGCGCGTCCTCATAGAAGAGCCCTTTCCCATAGTAGAGCTCCAAAACGTGCTTGGGGACCTTCCCCTTGCGGAAACCGTTTACCGAATACTTCTTTCTGTTGGCGAGGTATGCCTTGTCGTTCGCCGCCGCCCACTCTTCGGGCGTAAACGTAAACACGATCTTGACTGTGCTCTTTTCCGCGGGGGTCACCTGATAGTTCATTGATTTTTACTCCTGTTCGTTTTGCTGGATTTTATTGCAATCGCATACCATTTTACCATATCGGCGGGGAAAAGGAAAGCGATTTCGTTTACAAAAATATTATTTTATGGTATACTCGTAGAGAACGGTGCGGAGGAAACCATGCCGCAGGATGCCTATACCCTTCGCCGTGTCGCGCTCGCGCTCGATGAAGTGCTCGCGGGGGGGAAAGTCGAAAAGATCGTACAGCCTTCCAAGGATGAGGTCTCCCTTGTTATATACACGGGAAAACGGTCTTTGAAACTCACTTTGAATACAAATGCCTCCGATTGCGGGGCATATTTTACGGACGGAAAGGACGCGCCCGCCGTCGCGCCCTCTTTTTGCATGCTTTTAAGGAAATACCTGCACGGGGCGGAACTCCTCTCCGTCGCCCTCGAAGGGTTCGAACGGGTGATGCGCTTCCGCTTCCGCGCGAATACGGATTTCTCCACGGCGGAAAGGGAGCTCGTCCTCGAAGTCATGGGGAAATATTCCAACCTCATGCTCCTCGAAGGGGGGATGATCCTCGGTGCGCTCAAAACGACGACGGCGGACAACGCCAAACGGCTCATCTTTGCGGGGACGCGCTACGTCCTTCCCGCACGGCAAGAAAAAGCGGACCCCTCTTCGGAAGAAAAAATCGCAGCGGCACTCGGGGAAAACAGGAGCGCGAACGCCGTGTTTTCCCGTCTTGCGGGCATCGCGCCCGTCACGGCGGAACATATCGCCGAAAACTACCGCGGCGGGGATTTCGCGAAGTACGTGCATGCCTTTCTCTTCGACGAGCCCGATTTTCCTTGCGCCGACGAGCACGATTTTTACGCCTATCCCGTCGAGGAGGCGAAAAAATACCCCTCCCTTCTCGAAGCGCAGTCCGCGTTCTACATCAAAAAGAGGAACCGCGCCCATATCGAGGGGGAGCGGAGAAAACTTTCAAATGTTCTCTCTGCCGCAAAGAAGAAGGCGGAAAAGAAGCTCTCCGTTCTGCTCGAAAAGCGGCTCTCCTGCAATTCCTGCGAGGAAAACCGAAAGAAGGGAGAGCTGATAACTGCCTATCTTTGGCAGCTTTCGCGGGGCATGAAGAGCTGCGTTCTCACCGATTACGAGAGCGGAAAGGAAGTGAAGATCTCCCTCGACGAACGGCTCACGCCCGCCGAAAATGCGCAACTGTACTTCAAAAAATACCGAAAACAGAAGCGTGCGCTCGAACTTTTGGATCCCATGGAAGAGGAGACGCGCTCCGAACTTTTGTACCTTTCGAGCCTCCTCGCTCTCGTATCTTCCGCCGCGGAGGAAGAGGACTTCTTGTCCCTCTCCGAGGAGATGACTTCGGCGGGACTGCTCTCTCCCCCCAAGGAGAAAAAGCAGGTGAAAAAGGAGATCCCCTTCCGCGTATTCGAAGTGGACGGCTTCCGCATCCTCGCGGGGAGAAACAACCTGCAAAACGATAAGCTCGTGCGGAGCTGTTCGCCCGACGATATCTGGTTGCACGCGCAGCGGGTACATTCCTGCCATGCCGTCGTGCGGGCGGAAGGGAAAAAGGTGCCCGACGGCGTTTTGCAGTTCGCGGCGAACGTGTGCGCAAAATATTCGGACGGCGGCGGGAAGGTTCCCGTCGACTACTGCCTTTTGAAATTCGTGAAGAAGCCCAAGGGGAGCAAGGCGGGCTTCGTCGTCTACTCGCAGTTTTCCACCCTGCTCGGCGACCCCGAAAAAGTATGATGAAATATCGATTTGAAGGACATCGGAAACAGCTCCGCGAGGCGGTGGACCATGTCGCCGAGACGTACGGCGCGGACTGCTCGTATAAGACGGGGGAATTTCGCCTCGTGCTCGCGCGGCGAAGGAAAGCGGAGCAGTACGCCTTCGTCGGGACGGTGACGGAGAAGGACGGCGAATGCTTCATCGAGGGCGACATCGAACGCACGGGCGAGAAATGGAAATGGTACGATTATTTCCTGTCCGTTCTGTTGTGTCTGCTCATCATCCCGGGACTTTTGCTTCTCGTATCCCCCGCCCTCTTCAATTTCGGCTACAATGATGTTGCCACCGACGCGGCGGTCTTGCCCCTCTCCGCCCCCTCGAAAAAATCCATGCGCACCAAACTCTCCCGCACCATGTCCCTCTTCGCAGAGGAAACGGAGTAGGACGGCGTAACCTCGCTGTCCCCTCCGGGGAAAGTGTCCCGTTCGCGTTTTCCTCTCGCTGCCCCCTCTGGGGGAAGTGGCGCGACTTCCGCGCCGAAAGGGGTTGAGTGTACGGACTGCTACAAATTACGTCATTCCGAGCCGAATAGTCGCCGCTCGTAATAGGCGGCGAGTATTCGAGTCGCCCCGCCTTATTCTGTTTATT
>CANPWF010000022.1 GCA_947581885.1 uncultured Clostridia bacterium | reverse complement strand
CACTCTGTTTATGTTGAGCGGATTGGAGAGCCCCACTTCGGGTAAGATCCTCTTCGACGATCAGGATGTCACCACGCTTGCCGCCGAAAAGCGGGGCATCGGGCTCGTGTTCCAAAACTACGCGCTTTACCCGCACATGACGGTGGAACAGAATATCCGCTTCCCCTTGGACAACATGCGGATCAGAAAGGAAGAGGGGAATGCCCGCGCCCTCGACGCGGCCCGTCTGGTGCAGATCGAGGATCTTATGGCACGCAAGCCGCACGAACTTTCGGGCGGACAGCAGCAGCGCGTCGCGATCGCCCGCGCCCTCGTAAAAATGCCCAACGTCCTCCTCTTGGACGAGCCTCTTTCCAACCTCGACGCTCGCCTCAGATTGCAGACGCGTGAAGAGATCAAGCGCATTCAGCGCACGACGGGGATCACGACGGTGTTCGTCACCCACGATCAGGAAGAGGCGATGAGCATTTGCGATACGATGGTGGTGATGAAGCTCGGCGTTGTTCAACAGATCGGCGCGCCGCAGCACATCTATGACGATCCGAACAACCTGTTCGTCGCGAACTTTCTCGGAACGCCTCCCATCAACATCTTCAAAGGCAAGATCTCGGGCGGCAAAGTGTATATCGGGGAAGAGGTCGTTTCGACAACGACGTACGACGACCGCGACGTATACGTCGGGATTCGTCCCGAAGGTTTCATCTACGACGAGAACGGGATCTTCACCCTCAATGTCGACCATATCGAGGTAATGGGGCGGGATAAATCCGTCGTCTCCGTGCACGAGAGCTCCACGAAGCCGACCGTGCGCTCTATCATCGACAGCGACGTCGCGCTCCCCGCGGGTGCCGCACAGCTCAAATTCAACATCAAACCTTACAAGATGTTCCTGTTCGACGGAGAAACGGAAGAGAGGTTGAGATAATGGAAGAGAATACGGGGATCGTTGCCGAATCGGAAGCGGTCGAAAAGAAGCGGCGGAAAGCGAAAGCCGAACGTCCCGCAGGGGACGGGGGGCCGCAGCTCAGCCGCGGAGAAAAGATCCGTCGCGCCCTCAGATCGCAGAGCGGATGGCTTTTTGTTACGCCCGCGCTCATTCTGATGGCGGTGTTCACGTTCTATCCCATCATCGCCGCCTTTGTCAACTCCTTCAAGCAGGGCTATTCGGGCATGACGGGCAAATTCAACGGATGGGGGATCGATAACTTCGTCCGCGTGCTGAAAGGCGATACGGGTACGGGCGGTGCGAACTTCGTCCAGTGCCTTGTAAACACGTTGCTCCTCACCTTTATTTCGGTGCCCGTTTCCACCATTCTCGCACTCCTCATCAGTGTGGCGTTGAACTCCATCAAGAGGGTGCAGAAGGCGTATCAAACCATTCTGTTCTTACCTTATCTTACGAACGCGCTCGCGATGGGTGCGGTTTTCGCCACGTTCTTCAAGATCATCGGTACCGCGAGCAACACCGAAACGGTGGGTATCGTCAATATCGTGCTCGGTTGGTTCGGGGTGAAGCCCATCGACTGGGTGGGGCTCACTTCCCCGCATTGGAAGATAGGGAGTTTAAGTATCCCATGGGCGAAGTATATCGTCACGATCGTCTATGAAATTTGGTCGGGGCTGCCCTTCAAGATCCTCATTCTGTTCAGTGCGATGCAGTCCATCAATAAGCAGTATTACGACGCTGCCAAGGTCGACGGCGCCAGCCGTTGGACGGTGCTTTGGAAGATCACCGCGCCCATGATCATGCCGCAGATCAGCTATCTCCTCGTGACGGGCATCATGGGCGGCATGAAGCAATACTCCGCCGTCGTCGGCTTGTTCGGGGCTACGATGGGGCAAGATTACGACATGGGCACCATGGTCGGTTATCTCTACAACTATATCGAACTCGGGCAAACGGGTTATGCGTTTGCGGGCTCGTTGATGCTGTTCGTCATCATCATGATCATCACGTTCATCAACAACAAGCTCACGAAGAAGCGCACGACGTACAAATAAGGAGGGGAGGAGATGACGAATTTATTGGCAGTAAATTCCGTCGGCGAAGGCTGGTTCGTCGCGGTCATGGTCATCCTGATCCTTGCGGGTATCGTCGGGATCTTCGTATTGAGCGTTCGGGTCGATCGCCTGCGCCGCGGCACCGTTTCCGCGTCCGCGATCGGGCAGTGGGATCTCAGCGCGGGGGACGAAGGCTTCGATGCCGAAAAGGCGAAGAAGCGTGAAAAGGCAAAGCATATCGTCAAGAATGTCCTTGTTTACATCTTCCTCACGGTATGCGCCGTGCTTGCATTCATGCCCTTCTATTGGATGCTCATGTCCTCGGTCAAGACGGAAGAAGAATTTCGTATGTCCGTTCCCACCTTCTTCCCGCATACCTTCCAGTGGAAGAACTATTGGATGATCTTCCATCAGGTAACGAGCACTTCGGGCACGAACGCGACGTTCGGTCAGATCCTCATCAACACGCTCGTTGTCGGGCTCCTGTCGACGTTCTTGGGGCTTGTGCTCATCGTCGTTACGGCGTACGCTCTCGCCCGCATGAATTTCAAGGGGAAGAACATCCTGTTTGCGATCATGCTCGCAACGATGATGATCCCCGGCGAACTCTTCACCGTATCCAACTACATCACGGTGGCGAAGGCGCATATGAACAACTCCTATACGGTGCTCATTCTGCCCTTCCTCGTGAGCGTGTACTACATCTATTTGCTTCGGAACAACTTTATGCAGATCCCCGATTCCCTTTATCAGGCGGCGAAAGTCGACGGATTGAGCGATCTCGGGTACCTTCTCAAAGTGATGCTCCCGCTCACCGCGCCGACGCTTGTCTCCATCACGCTGTTGCGGTTCATCGGTACGTGGAACAGCTACATTTGGCCCCGCCTCGTCAACATTCCTTCTTGGCAGATGATCACCAACTGGGTGACGGGCGGCTTTGTCGACCGTGTGCAGCCCGACGGCTTCTCGCTCTATGGAGCAACTGGAGGTTACGGCTCCACACCGCTCGATACGCTCAAGATGGCGGCGGTCTGCATGGTGAGTTTGCCCCTTTTGATCCTCTTCATCTTCTGCCGCAAATACATCATGCGCGGCATTTCCAAGAGCGGTACGAAGGGTTGATATTCGGTTTCGTTCGCGCGGGAGCGCGATGAGAAATAATACAAGGAAAGGAGAAAAACATGAAGAAACTTCTTACAGTTGCTTTGGCGGGTTGCTTCGCGGTCGGTGCATGCGTCGGTCTTGCCTCGTGCAACAAGGGGGGCTCCGCCGATTACGACCACACGATCGTATTCTATTCGTCGCAGGGGCAAGATCTTGCCGCCGTAACAGACAGTGCGATCGAGTCGTTCGAAGCGAAGTACCCCGGCTGGAAAGTCGAGCACACGCAGCCCGGCGGTTACGACGAGGTCCTGAGCAAAGTCCGTTCCGATTTGACGGCGGGCTTGCAACCCGACCTCGCGTACTGCTATGCGGACCACGTCGCGCAGTATATTGAATCCGGCAAAGTCGTAGATATGAACAAATATCTCGTCAACGGAGAGCAGTATACCTACACGTATAAGGACGACGCGGGCGACGAACAGAGCAAGACGATCGATCGCATCGGTTTCTTGCAGAGCGAAGTCGATAAATTCGTCCCCGGCTACTTTGCAGAGGGGAAGGCCTCCAACTTCACGGGTTATCAGGGCGACGAGAACTCCATCATCACTCTTCCTTTCGTCAAATCCACCGAGCTCCTGTATTACAATCCCGACGCACTTGACGCGATCGGTTACGACGCGCCTCCCACAACGTGGGCAGAGCTTTGGGAGATGTGCGCCGCGGCGAAGGCGAAGTGGAGCTCCTGCACCCCTCTCGGATACGACTCCGAAGCGAACTGGTTCATCACCATGGCAGAGCAGAAGGGCTTCGACTATACCTCCGCGAATGCAGACAATCATTACCTCTTCAATAATGATGGCGCGAAGGCTTGGCTGAACGAAATTTTCGAAAATTATAAGAAGCAGTACATCACCACGCAGCAGATCTACGGAAGCTACACGAGCGGCCTCTTCATCAAGGGACCTGGAGACGGCGGCCTTGTGTTCTGTATCGGTTCTTCGGGCGGCGCGAGCAACCAATCCGGCGGCGATGTGTTCAAGACGGAAGTCGCGCCCATCCCCGGTGTAGACGCAACGCACAACCAGTGCATCAGCCAAGGGCCTTCCCTTGTGATGCTCACGGGCGGCAACAACGCTTCCAACCCTTCCGAAAAAGAGATCATGACGTTCCAATTCGTCAAAGAACTTCTCGATGTGAAGTTCCAGGCGAAATTCGCGAAGGCGAGCGGCTACAACCCGATGCGGGAAGATGTCTATGAGGATGCGGACTACGCGAAGTTCATCTCGGGTGTCGATCCCGATACGGACAAACCCCTCACGGATAAGCAGCTCGTTGTCTCCAAGGCGGCTAAGGCGGCGAAGGATCTCAGCGATCGGTTCTTCACCTCTCCCGCGTTCGTCGGTTCTTCCACGGCGCGTGCGCAGATGACCAGCGTTGTGCAGTACGTCCTGCTCAATCAGAAGACTGCCGAAGACGCCCTTGCCGACGCGTACAAGAACTGCGGAGGAAAATAATTGAAATTCAAAGCGAAATTGCTCGCGGTCGGCTTGGCGGTTGTCACGCTCACGGCTTGCCTTGCCGTAACAGCGTGCAACAAGAGCAAAATTGCCGACAACACCGAGCATTACGATGAGATCACCAAGACCTTGAAGCTCTCCAAGAGCTACGAGGGCAAGAAGCTGATGACGGACGGCATCGGCAAAGCGAAGATGGCAGACGAGACGACGGACGGCGATACCACGTATTTCACGTTGGAATCGGGCGGCGGTGCCAACGTCCGCTATCAGGGGATCGATACGCCCGAAAGCACCGCAGGTGTCGAGCGTTGGGGGAAGGCTGCAAGCAAGTTCACCAACGAGCGGCTGAAAATGGCGACGGAGATCGTTATCGAATCGGCGAGCGGCGGCGTTCCCGAAAAGGATTCCGTGGGTCAACGGTTGCTTTGCTACGTTTGGTACAAGACGGAAGAGGACGATTTCAAACTCCTCAATCTCGAATTGGTGGAAAACGGCTACTCCAAGAATAAGGAGAACGCGACCAAGGGCTACTATTCCTACTTCCAGAAGGCGGAAAAGTTCGCCCGCAGTATCGAGCTCCGTCTCTTCTCCAAACTGCCCGATCCGCTCTACGATATGGACCCTGTCGATCTTTCCTTGAAGCAACTCAACGAGGATCCCGATTCCTACAACGAGGACATCAAAGTCACGTTTTACGCCTATGTGTCCGATAAATACACCTCGTCGTCGGGTGCGGTCACCTTTACGATCGCCCAGTACGACGCGGCTTCGGGCAAAGCGTACGAAACGACGTTGTACGCCGGTCACACCAACTCGACGGCGAACATGATCGTAGGAACTCTGTACCACATTGCGGGGACCCTCCAAAAGCATGAAGGGGCTTGGCAGGTTTCGGGCGTTTACCTCGATAACGACGCGAAGGGCAACGAAGAGAAAACGTGGCGGTCTCAAAATCTTTACTACCTCGTATTCGATGAAACGCACAAGCTCTATTCGGATAAGTCCATCGCGAGCGTGATGGGGTACGTCAGCGTCACCGCGGTTGCGGGAACCGAAAACGGCGTTCTCACCTTCACGGGGAAGGCTGTCGAAGCCGACAAAACCGAACACACCTTCACCTTCACTGTCCCGGCAATCGAAGGGATCGAAGGCAAAGTCACGGTAGGCAAGAGGCTTGCGATCTCCGCGGGCTATCAGGTGGAGAGCGGCTCGAACAGGGTCACCATCCCGAGCGGTTCCAACATCACAGTCAAATAAAAAAATAAGGAGATACGAAATGAAAAGAAGCAGGAAACTGACGCTCTTTACCCTCATCGTATTGTTTGTGGTAACTTGCGTTATGGGCTTGGTCGCATGCGGCGGCAAAGGTGCCAAAGAAGCGATTAAGATGTATATCCTCCCGCAGGCGGAAACTCTTGTTTCGGAAGATTTCACCCTGCCTAAGAAGATCGGCAAAGACGGTGCCGTCGAAGTCAAATGGACTTCGAGCAACGAAGATGCCATCAAGGTAGAGGACAACGGTGGGGAAGAGTACAATGCGAAGGTCACCCTTCAAAGCGAAGTGACCGACGTAACGCTCACCATCAAAGCGGGCAGCCACAAGAAGAACTTCACCGTCCGCGTCGACGCGCTCACCGTCTCAACGTTTATCGAACACTACGAGTTCCCTTATCTCAATCGCGCGTTGAAGGCGAACGAGTACGATTTGGCGACTTCCGTAGAAGTGCAGGGCAAAACGGCTACGATCGCTTGGACGGTGCCGGAAAATTCCAAGGCTTATATCAGCTTGAACGCCGATGGCAGCAAACTCACCGTCGGTTCCGTCGATGAGCAGACCCCCGTTTCCCTCCAAGCGAAGTTCACCTATGGCGAGCAGACCGCGAACCGCACCTATGCGTTCTACGCGGCTCCCAACACTACCCACTTGCAGGATGTCAACAACAGGTTCTCCAAAGCGGGTAGCCCTGTCGAGATCAGCGGGTATATCGTGTATATCAATGAAGTTTCCGCAAGCCACGGCAACGCGACGTTCTACATGGTCGACGATGACTTCTGCAGCGGTTACTACATGTATCGCGTCAAGATCGATACGGAAAAGATCGATAAGTACGTCCTCGGTGCCTACGTCAACGTTTCGGGCGCGACCGCAAAGGATTTCAGCGGCATTTGGGAAAACAACAGCGACGGTACGGCTACGGTCGACGAGTCCAAGGCGAAGATCGATCCGAGCGAACACATCTACGATTTCGATACCGATGTCCTTTCGGGAGCCGCTTCCGCGCTTTGGCACGAAGGTATGCTTGTAAGGCTTTCCGGTTGGAAGTGCACGAGCAAGGCAAGCAGTAAACCCGACGGAACTAAGACCGCTACCCTGTTCACGCTCACCCGCGACAGCGTCAACGTGACGGTTGCGTTCAGCAAGTATGATACCTATGCGGACAAGGAAGCCATCCTCGATCTTGCCGATACGGTTGAGGTGAATAGCTGCTACGACGTTGTCGGTATTCTCAGCAAATACGAAAAAGATTTCCAGATCCTTCCTCATGCCGCAAGCGATGTGAAGGAAGTGGAGGAAGAGGGCACCAATGAAGTTGCCGCGAAGATCGAGAAGGCTATCGACAAAGTGGAAGAGGGCATCACCACGAACTTCAAGAGCGAGGCAGGCACGGCGAAACTCTTCGTCAACAATAGCACAGTTACAATGCCCGTCGGGAACATCACGGAAGCAGAGGGTGTCACCGTTTCCTACGAGGTCGCAGGCGTTGCAAATCCCACCGTCGAGATCGACAATACGACGGGTTCCTTCACGATCACGCCGATCGAAACGAACAAGACCTACGAGATCATGGTCACCTACACCCTCGGCGAGTACAAGGCATACAGCTTCTTCACCCTCCGCAATTGGAGAGCGACCGATCAGCAGATCGTCGACCTCGCCGCAAAGAACGTCAGAGAGTCCACGATGACTCCCGTCGGCTCTCTCGGCGAACACGACTTCCCGACGGTCGACCTTCTCAACTGCAGCATCACATGGGCTTTGAAAGATAACACTCTCACTTGGGTGGAGGTCAGCGGCAACAAGCTCGTTCTTAAAAATTATCCCGAAGTGAGGACGCACGTCGTGCTTGTGGCGACGGTCACGAAGGGCGAAGCCTCTGCGACCGCGGAGATCTCCGTCAGGATCGATCCCAATCCCTTCACCGCTCTTACGGAGCCGCAAGAAGGCACCTTCAAACTCATGATGTATCAAGGCAACAAGGGTGCGTACTACTGGGGTAACGGTAAGATGGACGGCTATTATTTCGGTGCAACAACAGACGTGTCCGAGGCGGCTGATTACACGATCACCAAAGTTGGCGACAATCAGTATACCATTACCGTAGGCGGAAAGTATGTTGAGGTCGTTCCTCGTATCGATAGTCAGAAAGGTGTAAATGTACTTTTGAATGACGAAAGGACAGCGGGCAAATACTGGCAGTGGAATTCCGACATCCAGAACTTCGTCTGTTCGTCCACGAAAAATACTTCTGACCCCGCAGTGCTCTATTACTTGGGGACGTTCAGCAGCAACGAGACCTTCTCCGCGAATGCAATCACATATATTGCTAACCAGAATGATGACGGCTCCTACACGCTGAACGGTAAAGAAGGCGTAAGCCAGTGGGTTGGTCACTTCGGCACAGTCAAATCGTAACTCCTGATATCTATTCCCTCGCCCATTTTGGGCGGGGGAATAATGATAGGTGCACGTTTTCCACCTCATCCTGAGCGGAGCGCAGCGGAGTCGAAGGATCTCGCCCAACTTCATACGTACATGTCCGTGCATACCATCACCTCATCCTGAGCGGAGCGTAGCGGAGTCGAAGGACGGACGTGCGCTACACGAGCAAACACGCGCTACAACGTAACAAACTAATTTCAAAACCAAAAAAAATTTTTATAGAGGGAGAACAATATGAAAAAGAAATGGCTCATTGGCTTGACGGCGGTTCTCATGTCTGTAACGCTCTGCCTCGGCTTTGCTTCCTGCAAAGAGAAAGAGGAAGAGAAAGGGCTTACCGATCAAGAGATCGCGAACTCGGCGATCGAGTACGTCAAAACGCAGTACGACGTTTCCACCAAACTCGAAACGCCCGAAGATTACGAAGTTGTAAGCGAAGCTCCCGCTTCCGACGGCAAGAACTACGCCGTCACCTACACCGTTGCGGCGAAGGACGCGGGCGTTACGATCGGCGACTATGTTGCTGTCGGCGAAAATAAGGACGGCAAAACGAAGATCTCCGTCACCCGCGGCACCGTGGACGTAAATTACACCCTCAACGCGAGCGTCAAGGTGAACGAAGCCACCGCTTCTGCCGCGATCGCGAAGAAAGTCCCCGCCACCACCACTCCCTCCGGCGGCCCCCAAGGCGGCGGCGAAGGTGGCGACGATACCCAAGAGAGCCTTCTTTATACCCTTGTTGCAACCAAGAAGGGCGAGAATAGTGACGAAACCCAAATTTCAAACTACACCGTATCTTCTCCCTGTACGGTCGATGGAATTACGTGGGATGTCGTTGGGAATACCAGCATCGGTACGGGCGACTATGACATTTCGAATTGGAGACTTGGCGGGAAATCATCGAACTGCGATGGCGTAGACCGTACGATCACGGGTCGCGGTGCCGTCAGTGGCACGGTGAAGAGCGTTGTGATCACGTTCGCAGCCGCCTCGACGAGTGGAATTACAGTCAACAGCGTTACGCTTAAAGTTTATAGTGAGGATCCCGGTACGGGCAGCCCCGAACCCGTTGCCACCAAGTCCGTTACTTGGTCGGCAAACGGCACTTGCACCGTTACGGCAGACGGCGAAGGTTGGAAAGATTGCTACTATCAACTTGTCGCGAATTTGACGGTTACCGCGAGTTCCGGCAATAAGTTTATCTCGCTTGACAACATCAAATTCTATGGCGAAGGCGGCAACCAAGGCGGAGCGCAGGGCGGCGGCGAAGGCGGACAGCCTGCGGCACATGAACACGTCTTTGGTTCTTATACATGCGATGCCGCGACGATGAAGCACTCCCACACTTGCTCGGTTGAAAATTGCACTCTTCCGAACGGTGTAGAAACCGCGGATTGCGTTCCCAACAACAATGTATGCCCGACCTGTGAACATACGTATACAGAGACGGAAATCTTAACATTCCTTTTTGCCTCGAAGGCGAGCTCGTCCATGAAAGGCACCTATTCGCTCACGGGCAAAGTAATGCGTATTGATACCGCTTACGACAGTGGATTCGAGAATGTCACCTTTACGATTAAAGTCGGCGATAAAGAAGTTCAATGCTATCAGGAAAAGAGTACACACAGCTCGACCGTGAAACCCGGTGATACCGTTACCGTGCAAGGCGCGTTGAAGCACTATTATAACGGAACGAAAGAATTTGACGCAGGTTGTGCCATTACGAACCTTACGACGGGCGAGTTGACGGATGCCGAGAAAGTTGCCGAAGTCAAAACTTGGCTCAAACTTCCGAATGCCGACAATAACACTATCGCGCTTCCCACCGTTCCTACATGGGCGAATGGCGTTACGATTTCATGGCAGAGCGAGCAGAACGAAGTCGTAAAGGTAGAGAGCAGTCAGTTGACGATTGTTCCGCAAGAGGAGGCAACAAGTGTAAAAGTCACTGCAACGATTGCCCATACCAATGGCAACTCCGACACTAAGTCCTTTACCGTAGACGTTCCCGAGATTGCTGAAGAAGGACAGCATACGATTTCCCTTAGCTTTGCCGCGACGAATCGTAAGAGCACGGCTGCCGATCAGGCTGTGTGGGAACAGAATGGGATTACTCTTACGCAGACCAAGGGTGGAACATCGAATGTTGGTGATTATACTAACCCGATTCGTATCTATCAAAATCACACAATCAAGATCGAGCTCACGGCCAACGTACAGAGAATCAAGTCGATCGTTTTCCATGTAAATGCGGGTAGCTATATAGATCCTATGGTCGCGACGCTTGGAACGATTAGCGGTGCAACCGTAAAGAGCAATTCGGACGCAAAGACAGTTACAGTTCGTTGGAACAAAGAGACAACCGTTACATCCTTCACGAGCGCAGCCTTTACAGCTCAGGTAAGGCTTGATTCCATTGACGTGACCTACATCGAAACACCCTCTGCCGCTGCTGCGAACACCGCGCCCGTTGCAATTCTTCCTCGCAAGTATTGATAAAGCCTTGACTGAATCAGTACATGCCTCGGAATACCTGACAACTACACAACCTCTCCTTTGAGGGGTTGTGTTAGCACGTAAAAACCTCACTCCCTGCCCCCGTAAAAGGGGGTAGGGAGTGGGCAACCAACTTCACAAAACCAAAAAATTTTATAGAGGGAGAACAGTATGAAAAAGAAATGGCTTATTGGGTTGACGGCCGTTCTCATGGCTGTAACGCTCAGTCTCGGGTTTGCCTCCTGTGCGGAGCACAAGAAGGACTACACCGACGAGGCGATTGCGGCTTCCGTACTCGTGTATGTCAAGTCGCAGTACGACGTTTCCTCCAAACTCGAAACGCCTGAGGACTATGAAGTTGTAAGTGAAGCTCCCGCCCTCGACGGAAACTCCTACGCCGTCACCTACACCGTTGCGGCGAAGGAAGAACATGTTGCCATTGGCGACTATGTGAAGGTCGGCGAGAGCGTCAACGGAAAGACGAAGATCTCCGTCACCCGCGGCGAAGTCGATGTGAATTACTCCCTCAACGCGAGCGTGAAGGTCAACGAAGCCGCCGCTTCCGTAGCGATTTCGAAGGTGGTACCCGCTCTCCCTCCCGTCGTCGACGACGGCAATGGCGACGACGAGCCTCCGCAAGGCGAAGATCCCCCGCAAGGCCCCACCGATACCGAAAAGGCGCAAGCCATTCTTGATAAAATCACTCTCTCTGAAACCACTTTTAATACTTTGAATGAAGAAGTCACTCTCCCGACTTCCGACGATGAAACCGCTACCGTCGTTTGGTCCGTGGTGAAGGACGGCAATACCGATAATTACGTTTCGATCACAAACAACGTTCTCAAAATCGAAAAACTTCCCAACGCGGGGGGGGGCGTAACAGTAACTCTTTCCGTCTCCGTCACCGTCGGTGAAGCCACCGTCTCCAAAGACACTTTCACCATCACTATCCAGCCCGCCCCTGTCGTTGGTCCTACCGATCAGGACAAGGCGGATGAGGTACTTGAATCCCTTAACATCAACAACATTACCAAGACGTATAGCGAAACCACTTCGCAAGCCGTACAGCTTCCCGCGACGGGCGATCTCGTAACGGAATACAGCGCAACCGTTTTATGGGCGGTGGAAGGCACGACGAATTACGTCTCGGTCGAAAATAATCAGCTTACAGTCAAAGAACTTCCCGAAGAGGAAGCCGCAACGATTACCCTCAAAGTAACCGTCACCGTCGGCACCGCCCACGCGGAAGATACCGTAACCATTACCCTTCAACCCGCCGCCAAAGAACCCGAGGTCGATCACGATCAAGAGAAGGCGAACGCGGCTCTTGCTTCCCTTCAAGAAGAAATCAACGCAATCAATAATAAAGTGTTTGAGGAAGTGGACAAAGCGGGCACGACCGTACTTCCTACCACCAACGAAACCGTAGAGGCGAATGGAGCCTCCGTTGAATGGGCGATCGAGGGCGGCACGAGCGAATACGTCTCGATCGAAGGCAACAAGATCCACATCAACAAACTTCCCGCGTATAATACAAAGGACGAGACGGTCACCCTCAACGTCACCGTCACCGTCAACGGCAAAACCGCGACGGGCTCGATCACCATTACAGTGAAACAAGCTCCGCCCACCGACGAGCAGAAAGCGCAAGAAGTCCTCGATTCCCTCAACATCAATAGCATTGATAAAACGTACAGCGAACCGACCGTGCAAGCCGTTTCGCTTCCCACCTCGACAGACTACGGTGCCACCGTCGTTTGGACGGTTGAAGTAGGTTCGGGCGAAATCGTTACAATTGCGGACAACAACAAGCTCTCCGTCCTCAAACTTCCCGAAGGCGAGGACGCGACGATCACCCTGAAAGTTACCGTCACCGTTAACGGCGCAAGCAAAACCGGCACCGTCACCATTACGGTCGAAAAATTCAAGAACGACGGCACCGCCGCTCATCCTTTCACGGTCGCCGAAGTGAAGGAGTACCTTGCGACTCTCCACCTTGGGAATTATGAATTTACCGACAAGGAAATCTACGTCGAAGGTTATGTAAGCACTTCCTTCCAAGGGTGGAGCGGTGCCAATAAAAATTGGTACAAAGTATATATTGTCGACGACAGGGACGAGAAAAATCCCGAAGTAAACGGGTTCTACATTTTCAAACTGTTCCCCGACACCGAGAAGAATATCCTCGCGCTCGAGAATGATCTTTCCGCAGGTTCCAAGATTATCGTTTACGGCTACATCCAGAACTATAAAGGGGACAACGGGAATGTCTTAGAGATGACACCGAACAACGATAAGAACCCGATGGCTGCTTCCTACACCGATGCCCGTAGCGATTCCGAAAAAGCGAACGCCGCCATTGCCGCCGCCAAAAACGCGATCGACGGAAAAACCATTGAGGACGGCGTTGCGGAATTCACCCTTCCCGTCTCCACCGTTACAGGCGTAACGCTTACCTATACTTCGAGCGATGCCACCGTCGCAGAGGATAATAGCAAGGTCACCGTTGAGCACTCCACTGTTGCAACGACGGTGCAAATCAATATCTCTGCCGAGAACGGCACCGAAGTTACGGCTACACTTACCGTTGCCGAAACGGCTCCTACCGATTTCTACACGGCTTCCGTTGTCATTGAGGATTATGGAACGGCTCACGGTTGGGTAAATGAAGATAAGTACGGCGAAGTTGTCCTTGATGACAACATAAAGGCAACAACTGAGGTTGGCAGCAGTAACGGAAAATACTATGAGCATAACACCACACATGTAAAACAATGGAGACTTTTTGAATCCAATGATGGCGAACTCACCATTACGGCATCCAATAATGCCAAAATCTACTCTATCAAGATCGTGTATTCGAATGGAAGCGATGGTTGTCTTTACCATTCCGGAAAAACCGTTGCAACGGATGTAGAGTATGTTGTAAACGCCGCTTCCGTTACATTGACCGTTAAGCACAGTTCGGGAACGAAAAATGGCAGAGTTGATATCACATCGATCGAAGTCAAGTATACCGGCGGCAAGCAGATGTCGGATGAGGAGAGGATCGCCGCCGCTCTTAAAGAACTCACGATCGATACAACCGAACTGACTGCCGATATCGATCTTCCCAAGACGACCGTTCCCGGCGTTACGCTTGCATGGGAGGTCACCGAGGGAGGCACGGCTGCCGAAGTACAGGGCGGTGCGGGAGTTGGATTCACCCTTCACATCACCCGCGGCGATGCCGATGTTCCCATCAAGCTCAAAGTAACTGTTTCTTGCGGAAATGCCGCCGCTCAGGAAAAGACTTTCGAGAATCTCACCGTGAAGGCGAAACCCGCGGCAGAATCGGTCATCTATAAACTGGTTGAGTCGGATGCTCAATTGGTTGCGGGACAGAAAGTATTGTTTGTTTGCACGTCGAAAAATGCGGCCGGCGGCGCGATGGGTAAAGATTTCATCACCGCTGTAGAGAATATTGAAATAACGGATTCAAGCATTAAAGACTTGGGCAATATCGTAGCATGGACACTTCAGAAAAATGGAACCCATTGGGAATTTGTAAATGATGAAGGCGGCAAACTTGGGACCAACGCTGTCAAAAAGGTCTATGTCGATAATGGAACTACGACTTGGGATATTTCTATCGACGCATCCACCCATAAAGCTACGATTGAGAGTACTAACTCGAGCTACGGATCGCTTCAATATAATGCAAGCTCGCCGAGATTCACAACGTATACGTCCTCGCAAACCGCCATTCAGCTTTTCATTGAAACAGCAGTGTAATGAAAGCGACCGAGCAAGCCTTTGCAAAAGCCCTTGCCTCGGCACAAAACCCAATCAAAAAACAACCTCTCATCCGAGAGGTTGTTTTTGTGTGATCAACTTATTTCACCCTTGAAAAAGCAACTTCATCCGTCAGGTCGCAAGAGAGGGGGGTGAGAGAGATGTGCCCCGTCATCACCGCGTCGGTATCGAGGGAGAGGTCCCGTGTGCCGCGATACAGGCACAAAAGCTGCGGGGTGACGGTGCCGTCCTCATCAAAATCAAACGTATCGCTGTAAATGGCGGGTCCCATGCGGGTGACAAGCATCTCTTCCCCTTCTTCGGGGAAATTCACGTTTACGATCTCCGCATGTTCGAGCATCTTCCTTCTCACAATCTCCTCATAAGCCCTGCTCAAATTGTTTACGGCATTGGAGAAGGAATTGAACGCGGCGGAGAACGCGATGGAGCGAACGCCCAAGAGGGCAGCTTCGAAGCACGCGGCGACGGTGCCCGAGTAGTGGATATCCGCACCGAGGTTGGGGCCGTTGTTCACGCCCGAGATGACGAGGTCGAACTGTTTTTTCATGCCGAGGATCGCCACCCGCACGCAGTCGGCGGGAGTGGAATTTACGCTGTACGCCTCGATCCCTTCAAACACATCCTCCTTCTTCATCGAATAG
>CANPWF010000021.1 GCA_947581885.1 uncultured Clostridia bacterium | reverse complement strand
GGATGTCCGCTTGCAGGGCAAACGCACCCTCGAAGGGGAGACGAGGGAACGGGCGGCGGAGAGCTATTCCGACTATTTCCTCGATGCCGATTTCGGCGTTGCTTCCAAGGTGAGCAAGGAGAACCGCGTCACCGACGAGAGCGCGAAGGGCTCGGCGCGGTTGCGCACCGCCCGCAAGGTGGGCTTGGTCGCCTTTCCCATCCTCGCCGTGCTCCTCTTCCTGTTCGCCACCGTCTTTGTGTTCTCCTATGTGTTCCATTACGCCCTCCTCACGTTCCTGAGCGATTCGCAGGCGGAGTGGGCGATGTATGCGACGGCGGTCGCCATGCTCGCCGTCATCCCTCTTCTCGGCTCCCTCAACCGCAAACGCCTCTCGCATGTGCGCTCGGTGAGCATCGTCCTCTGCCCGCTGCTTCTCTTTGTCTGCCTCATCCTCGGGGCGGTGCTCATGTACGACGGCGCGACGGACTTCGAATGGCTGCTCGTGCGCTTCTTTGCGTGCGTCGCGGTGGGTGCGCCCGTGTTCGCCATCGTCTCGGCGATCGTCGAGCGCGAGGTCGTGCGGAGCAAGAGCGGCATCAACCGTTACGAGAAATTCTACTTTGAAGAGCGGGAGGAGGAAGCGGTCACGTCCGAGGCGGATTTCGAAGAGGCATTCCGCGTCGCCGAACAGAAAAAAGAGGAGACTCCCGCCGCTCCCGCCGAAGAGGAGCCCGCGGAAGAGGTCGCCGAGATCCCGCAATTCTACGATAAATACCTCACCTATGACGTTTTGCTCCGCGAATGCAAGCAATTTTTGAACGACCGCGGCGCGAATGCCGACGAAGTGAGCTTGCGGCATTACCTCGCCGCGCTCTCGTCGTCGAGGCTCATCTTTCTTCCCGCGGGGGAGGGAGAGGGCGCACGCATGTGCCGTGCCGTCGCCGAATATTTCGGGCAGAAAGCCTTTGTCGACAACGCCGAGGCGTATGAACACTGCGAAGATCTCTTCGCGGAGTGGAAGAACGGGACGCGTGCCTATGCGACGACGGAGTTCACCTCCGCCATCCGTGCGGCGAAGCGGGAAGGGGCGTATCTCTACACCGCCTTCCTCCGCCATGTCCCCGCGGGGAAACTTTCCGAGCTCTTCGCGCCCATTGCCGAGCTCGTCTCGCGGCGCAAGTCGATGATCCAACTGCCCGACGGGTCGCAGACGGCACTTCCTCCCAACCTCCGCATCGTCGTCGAAGTGGAGGCGGAACGGGTGGAACTGCCCGCGGCGTTATCGGAAGTCGCGGCGGTGCTCTCGCCCAAGTGCAAAGAGGGCACTCCCGCCCGCAAAAAGACAGCCGTGCAAGCCGTCGGATACGAGCGGTTCGCCTCGCTCGCCAAGAGCGTCCGCGACGAGTTCCCCCTCGGCGAAACGGTGTGGAAAAGCGTCGACCGTCTCGACGAAAAGTGCCTCGCCGCGCACATCGGAAATCTCCTGTGGGTGCGCCTCGAAGTGCACGCCTCGGTTGCCGCCGCGCTCGGTGCGGAGGAGGGGGAGGCGATCGACGGCGCGATCGCGTACGAACTCATCCCTTGGCTCGAAGCGACGTGGGATAAGGAAGTGTGCGGCGGGGATCTTCCGTCCGCCCTCACGGAAGTGTTCGGCAAACAGGCGAAGCTGTGCAAAGAGGCATGCCGCACGCAGGGCGGAAAGGAGACGAAACGATGAGTACGTTGCTCTCCATTCAGGATATCTGGAACATCATTTCGATGCCGGCGTTCGTCGTCGGATACATCGCGGTGGTGGTGCTGTTGATGCTCGTCGTCGTCATCACCGTCATCGTCAACGAACACAAGTTCACTTCCTTTGCCGACCGTGTGGAGAAGAGCGTCCGCAAGGCGGAGAAGGCGAAGGAAGAGGCGGCGGGTTCCCGTTTCGATATGTTGAAACGGCTCGACGAGGCGAAGGGCACGCGGGTGGAAACGGCGTTTGAGGACGACACGACCGACCTTCGCACCTTCTGCGAGGCGTTCCGCAACTTCGCCGCGGGCAAGCTGAAACTCTACTACACGATCGATACCATCCGCGAATTTGTCGCGGGGCTTGCCGTCTCGCATATCATCATCTTGCAGGGGATGTCGGGCACGGGCAAAACATCGCTCGCCTTCGCCCTCGGAGAATTCCTCGGCAACCCCTCCACCGTCATTCCCGTCCAGCCCATGTGGAAGGAACGGAGCGACCTTTTGGGGTACTACAACGAATTCACCAAGCGGTTCAACGAGACCCTTCTGTTGCAGAAAATTTACGAGGCGAACAGCCGCCGCGATATCTTCGTCACCATCCTCGACGAGATGAACATCGCCCGCGTCGAGTACTATTTCGCCGAGTTTTTGTCCCTGCTCGAAATTCCCGACCTCGGGGCGCGGATGCTCGAAGTCGTCTCCGACCGCTGGCCCGACGACCCCGTCGACCTGCAAAACGGGCGGGTGCGCTTACCCGACAACATGTGGTTCCTCGGCACGGCGAACAACGACGACTCGACCTTCGCCATCTCGGATAAGGTGTATGACAGGGCCATGGTGCTCAACATCGACGTGAAATCCGAGCCCTTCTCCGCGCCTTCTTATCGGGGAGTGCCCGTCTCGGCGGAGCGGTTCAAGCAGCTTGCGGCGGAAGCGGTGAGCGAGCACGCCGTCTCGGAGGAGACGATCGAACTGCTTCGCAAGGTGGACGCTTATCTTGCGGAAAACTATCGGATCTCGTTCGGGAACCGTATCATGAAGCAGATCATGATCTACCTTCCCGTCTATGTCGCATGCGGAGGACAGGAGCTCGACGCGCTCGACGATATCCTCGCCAAGAAGATCCTCCGCAAGCTCGAAACGCAGAATATGACCTACCGCGCCTCGGATATGGAGGCGATGTGCGACACGTTCAACGAACTGTTCGGCAACGAGAGAATGACGCGGTGCCTGAGCACCATTCGCCGCATCGCGCGAAACGGGTAAGGAGCGGAGATGACACAGTCGGATACATGGTACCGCGCCCTGCTCGGGCTCATCGGGACATTGGACGAGAACAGAGCGATCGTCGCGGCGGAAAACGCCGTTCTGAAAGCTCCCGAGAGCGAACACGTCACGGTCACGCACAACATCTGCCACGTCAGCGAAGATTGGGTCGCGGCGATCGAGCGCGGGCTCGTATTCATCGGGCGGGCGATCGATGAGGATCGGCAGTTCATCCGTTCCAACGGCGAGGTCCAGCCCATCGAAAAGGTGCGGCATATCTCGCGCGAGTCCGTCCAGCACCTCTCCCGCCATAGCGACATGATCACGCGGGAGCAGAAGGAAGAGGACATCATTCCCGATAAACTGTACACCGTCGAGCGGTTGAACGACTACACGGTGTATGAGAATAAATTTTTGTACGCCCTGCTCCTCCGCATCAAGGATTTCGTAGGATATCGCTACGAGGCGATCATGCGGGCGTATCGGACGTACCGCGGCGAGTTCTCCTCCGAGAAACGCGTCGTCACCGCGACCCGCCGTTTCCGCTATCAGGTCAATTTCACCGACGAGCAGGACGACGTGTTCGGCGCGACGGCGGATAAGGACTGCGCCTCCTATCTCGACCGCATGGAGAAGATCCAAGCGAGCGTCGCGTTCTATCTCCGCACGCCCCTCATGGTGGAAGTCTCCCGCGTCGACAAGATCAAGACCAAGATCACCAAGACCAACGTCCTCCGCATGGACAAAAACTTCCGCGAAGCGGTCACGCTGTATGAGTTTTTGCTCGCTTACGAGGGGGACGGCTACACGATCGAGAGCACGCAGAACAAGCTCGATACCATCTCCGAGGAAGTCGGCAGAGACTTTGCGATCGCTTCCCTCTTGCAGGCGTTCCTCGTCTATGAACACGGGCTCGGCGTAGAGGACTATCTCAAATCGGAATTCGAGGCGGAAGAGGCAAGGCGTGCCGAACTCGCCCAGCAGGCACTCGTCGAAGCCATCCGCGAACTCAAAAAGCGGGCGGGGGAGAAAGAGGGAGACATGGAGCGGTATATGCTCCTGCTCGAAGAGCGCAACGCCGCCCTCGAAGAGGATCGGGTGCGCCTCGTCGAAGCCCGCGCCGAGATCGAGAAACTGAACGCGCAGATCGAGGAGCACATCCGCCTCGAAGAACAGTTGAATGGCGAGATCGAAGAGCTCAACGAAGCCAACGCCGCCCTCGAAGAGGAGAAGGAACGCCTCGAAGAGGAGCACCGCGCCAAGATCGCCGAGATGCAGCGGGAAGCGGAGGAGCGCGAAAAACAGCACGCCGAAGAGAAGGCCCGCATGCAGCGCGAACACGCGGAGGAATTGGCACGCGCCGAAAAGGCGAAGAGGGAGGAACTTCTCCTCGCCGAGAAGACGAAACGGGAGGAGATCGCCCGCATCAAGGCGGAGTGGGAAGCAAAGCTCAAAGAGCGGCAGGCGCAGCTCGACGAACAGACGGGGCAGACCGCGGACGCGAAGCGCGGGCTCGCCGCGGCGGAGAAGGAGCGGGAGATCGCCCTCGCACGGCTCACGGCGGTGCGGCGGGAGTGCGGGCTCCTCACCGAGGCGGACGACTTCACGAGCGAGGAGGGCTTCAACGCCCTCGAACACGAGTTCGAAGTGCTCGGCATGCTCGTCCGCGAGAAGTGGACGGATGTCAAGCGCATCCTCAAACAGGAATTCAAAGACAGTATCCGCGCCACCGTAAAGGGAAAGAAGGGACAGAAGAGCAAGGAATATACCGAGCTCTCCGAAGAGGTCCGCGCCCGCAGGGAACGCGAAGAGCCCAAACCCGAAGAACCCAAGGCGGAAGAGCCCAAAGAAGAGCCCAAGATAGAAGAGAAGATACCCGAGGAGCCGCAAGAGGCGGTGCGGGAAGTGCCCGAAGAGCCGAAGGCAGAAGAGAGCCAAGCGGCGGAGGGCGAAGGGGAAAAGCTCGCGGCAAAACCCGCCGCAAAGAAGCCCGCCGCAAAAAAGACAACGGCAGAAAAGACGACGGCAGCAAAGCCCGCGGCGAAGAAACCCGCGGCAAAGAAGCAACCCAAGCAAGAGAGCGACGTGACGGAGAACGCAGAAGGGAATGACGAAGGCGGAGCAAACAAAGAATAAGCTCAAACGGCGGGCTCGGCGGAGATTCGCCCGTTCGATCTTCCTATTTACCTCGATCTTTTTGGTCGGGGGGACTTTGATCGCCCTCCTCATCCTTTTGGAGCACGAGGGGGTGCTCGGTCCCATCTTTGCCGTGCTCGGCGACGTATTCATCGCCAACCAGACGACGGCGGTCCTCGTCGTGTTCTGGGTGCTCGTCATCCCGCTCCTTCTTTCTGTTCTTCTCACCGTGAACGCGGTGCGGCGGAGCAAATTCCGCCATTACCGTTTGACGTTCGAGGAGACGGTGCGCATCGCCGTCGACGCGGAGAAGGCGGCATTCGCCGCGGAGCAAGAGAAGAAACGCCGCCGCAATCGGTTCAGCCGTCTCAACGAGATCACTCCCGACCCCACGCCGCCCCAATTCGGCGCGGTAAGGTCCCTTCGCGAGCTGTGCGAAAAGTTCCGCATGTTCGCGGCGACAAACCTTCATCTCTACTATACCGAGGCGCAGGTGCGCGAGTTCGTCGCAAGCCTTTCCGTATCCCATATCCTCATTTTGCAGGGCATGTCGGGCACGGGGAAAACTTCGCTCACCTATGCGTTCGGCGAATTTATCGGCAACCCGTCTACCATTATCCCCGTTCAGCCCATGTGGAAGGAACGGAGCGACCTCTTGGGATACTACAACGAATTCACCAAGAAGTACAACGAGACCGAACTCCTCCGCAAGATGTACGAGGCGAACGGCCGCAACGAGATCTTCATCACCGTTCTCGACGAGATGAACATCGCCCGCGTCGAATACTACTTCGCGGAGTTCTTGTCCCTTCTCGAGATCCCCAATCCCGAGCTGCGCTACCTCGAAGTCGTCACCGATAAGTGGGACGACGACCCGCCCCAGCTCAAAGACGGGCATATCAAACTGCCCGAGAACATGTGGTTCGTCGGCACGGCGAACAACGACGATTCGACGTTCGCCATCTCGGATAAGGTGTACGATCGCGCGATGATCGTCAATCTCGACAATCGCACCCCGCCCTTTGCGGCGGAGGAACTTGTTCCCGTCACGCCCATCTCCTACGCCGAATTCATCGCCCTCTCGGAGAGCGCGAAGCGGGGCTATGAGCTCACGCGGCGCAACGAGAGAAGGCTGCAAGAACTCGACGAATATCTCATTGCCAAATTCCAGATCACCTTCGGGAACCGCATCATGCGGCAGATCCGAAGCTATATCTCCGTATATGTCGGATGCGGGGGGGACGAGCTCGACGCGCTCGACGATATCCTTTGCAAAAAGGTCCTCCGCAAACTCACCTATAAAGACCTTTCTCTTCTCCGCGGCGAACTCGACGAGGCTGCCAAGTATTTCGAGACGCTGTTCGGCGAAGGGAAAATGCCGCAATGCCGCAGTTTTCTCGCGCGCGTTATCAAGATGTAAGGAGGGAGTATGAAGCGATCGAAACCGCTCTATTTTCTGACGGCGTTGATCCTCTCGATCGTCGCACTCGTGAGTGGTATCACCATCTCCGCGGGATACGACCGTCTTGACGCGCTCACTTCCCTCGAACGCGTCGAGCGGGAGCACAAGTCCCTTTGGCAGAGGATCTTCGAGAGCATGCAGAATTTGAATTGGGCGGACCTTTTCAATAAGCTCGCGGGGGTCATCGATTGGGAGGACTTTTTCAGCCACCTGCCCGCAAACTTCGATTGGGCGGGGTTTTTGAACAGCCTTCCCGCCGATTTCGATTGGTCGGATTTCTGGAAACATCTACCCAAGAATTTTGATTGGAAGGGTTTTTTCGAGGGATTGCCTGACAACTTCGATTTTAGGAACTTCTTAAAGTACGCCCCTTCGGACTTCGACTATTCCAAGCTCCCTTGGGGGAATATGACGGCGGATCAGCTCGCGGGGATACCTTGGGATCAAATTCCTCTTGACCAATTCGCTAATATCCCGTTCGAGCAGTTCAGCCGCGATCAGTTGCTCAACGTCCCTTGGGATCAGCTCCCCCCTGAAGTGCTGGGGAATGTCCCTTGGGATAAACTCACCGACGAGCAGTGGTATATGTTGCTCGAGAATCCCAACTTCCCGTGGGGGCCTCTCGTGGGGTTACTCGGGTTGGGGCTTTGGAAGTATTTGCCCGACGGCTTCCGTTTGCCGGAAGGTGTCTTGCCCGAAGGTGTCGTACCCGAGCATGATCACATTTGGGGAGAATGGATCACTGTCGATCCGACATGCGACGCTCCCGGTTACCGATATCACCGTTGCACCTTCAACGGCTGTACGGAGACACAGAAAGACGATAATTTCACAATCTCGCCGCTGGGGCACAAATTCGACGCGAACTCGATCTGCGAACGGTGCCACCGCCGCCGCCTCGTCATCACAAGCCACGGCACGCCGCAAGGGGGTGTCACGTACAACGGTGCCGCCCATATCGTGGAAGGGTACGATTACGACGAAGAAATGTTGCTCCCCGAGCACCATGTTCAGGTGAGCGGTTATTACAATAACGCGATCGACGTGGGCACATATCGGAATACGTTCTACGCGACTGTTATAGATGAGAACGGCAACGTGGTTTCCGACAATTATGTGATCGACAAGGAATACGGGAAGATCGTCGTCACCCCACGCAAACTCGTGATCACAACGGATTCTAAAGAAAAGAAGTTTGACGGGTCATCGTTCTCTGTAGAGGACCTCGGCGAGCCGCATATCATCGGCGGCGACGGGTTGGTGAAGGGCCACGAACTCTACGCCTTTGAATTCGACATCAGCGACATCGTCCTCGGCTCATGGCAGAACAGTTTGCTCTATGTGCGGATCGGGCCTCCCGATTCCGCAGGCGGACACATCGACATGACCAAAAACTACGCGATCGAATGTATCGCCGGCGATCTGCATATTTACCGATAATAACACCCTATCGTTAGGAGAGAGGCATGCTTTATCAGGATTACCAAGCAAAACTTGCGAAACGGAAACGCGCATTCGAGCGGTTCTGGCACCTTCGCTTGCTCTTTTTGGCGATCCTTTTGTTGCTCCTTGCGGGTGCTTTCGCCATGCTCGGCGTGGCGGGGCAGGTCACGGGGTATTCCGCTCCCTCCGTCATCGCCTACGGGGAGAGTTTGGGCGCGTCCTCCGAAGCCGTATTCGGGCGGGAATTCGGGTTTGAATACCGCCGTCTCGGGACGGAGGAGTGGACGACGGAAGAGCCGCGGGCGGCGGGCACTTACGAATGCCGCGCCCTCGGAAAGAGCGTGTTCGGCACGCGCCGCCGCGGGGAGATCTTCACCTACACCGTCGAGCCCGTCAAAGCGGAGGTGCGCGTCTCCTCGGGCGAACTCATCTATGGGGAATCGCCCTCCTTCTCCGCACAGCTTTGCTATAACGATACGCTCATCGTCGACGATTATTTCGCCGAACGCGTCTCTTCCACCCAACTCAAAGTGGAGGCGAACGTCGAAAAGGTCCGCGTGGTGAACGAGGCGGGCGAGGACGTTACCTCTTCCTATGCCTTCACGGCTTCCTCCCGCACGATCACCGACGTTGCCCGCCGTATCACCGTGCGCACGGGGAGTTCGTCTTTCGTCTACGACGGCGTGCCGCATTCGGATACGGGGCTCACCTTCGAAGGGCTCGGCTTGGCGGCGGGGGACGTTGCCGATGCGGCATTCCCCGAGATCACCGATGTCGGCGTTCTCCCCAATCAGCCGACGGGCGGCTTGCACATTCGGAATGCGGCGGGCGAGGACGTTACCGACCGCTACCAAGTTACCTTTGCATACGGGAAAGTCGAAGTCACCAAACGCCCGATCACCGTCGTGCGGCAGGGCGGAAGTTTCGTCTACGACGGCACCGCGCACGAATTCCCCGCCTCCGACTATTCGATCGAACAAAATCCGCTCGTGGCGGGGCACACCGTCGAGCTCGATTCCCTCTCCGTCAAAGAAGCGGATACGTATTTCTTCCCCCGGGCCGTCACCATTTACAGCGGGGAAGAAGATGTGACGGGGAACTACGAGATCACGAGGGATTTCGGCACCGTCGAAGTGCGCCAACGCCCGATCACCGTCGTGCGGGATACCGAGGAATTCGTCTACGACGGCACCGAGCATGCCTTCGACTATTTCACCACCCCCGTCGGTCCCGCCGAAGGGCATAATGTGACAGTCGATCCCGTCGGGTTTACCGAGGCGAACGAGGACGGCTATCCGATCGGCGCGAACACCGTGCACATCTTCGATGGGGACGAAGATGTTACGAAGAATTACAGTATTACCGCCGAGTTCGGCAAGATTTTCGTTCGTCGCCGCCCCGTCACCCTTCACACGGACAGCGAGGAGTTCGTTTACGACGGACAGACGCATATCTATGGTGCCGATAAGATCGAGGATATTTCTTCCGAAGAAAACAGCGGGCTCGCCGCAAATCATTCGATCAATGGCACGCGGAGCAGATCCTATACGGATGCCAATCCCGAAGGCTACTCCAACGATCCCGAATATACGATCGTAGACGGTTCGGGGAATAACGTCACGAAAAATTATCTCGTCACCACCGAATTCGGCACGATCGTCATTCTCAAACGAAAGATCACCGTGACGTATAAAAGTGACGAATGGGTTTACGACGGCATTCTCCATACGTTCGGGGAAGGGGAAGGGGACGTTCAATTCGAACGCGACCCTTGGTTCGACGAGCACAGCGGCGAAGGCGAGGACGGGGATAAGTACAGTGGCGAAGGGGCTATCGCCCAAGGGCAGCTGTATGAGCTCGTTCCCGATGAGACGCACAGGAACGCATTCCAAGATGTCGGTTCTTATAAAAACGCACCCCATATCCGCATTTTCAACGCTTCGGGGGACTATACGGTCAACTACGAGATCACCTATATAGAGGGCGATATCAAGATCGAAAAGCGTTCCGTCACCGTGACGTTCGATTCGGGTTCTCTCGTATACAACGGCTCCGAACAGGCGATCGAAACCTTCACCGCCGAATATCAAGAGGATTACCCCGCGATCGACGGGCACGAGATCAGAATCGTCTATCTCAAAGACGGCAGAAAGAACGTCGGGAACTATTCGAACACGGGCGATATCTCCATTTGGGCGGGCAGCGTCGACGTTACGGAAAATTACGATATCAAACCGATAGAAGGCACGCTCGAAATTACCGAATTCGAAGTTGCTGTCCGCGCCCTCGATCGATCTTTCGAATACGACGGCACGCCCAAAAACTACCTCTTTGCCAATCCCGAGCGTCCTCTTCCCGAGGGGCACACCGTTCGGGTGGTGAAGGGCCCCGAGTGGACGGATGCCGCTGTCTATACGGATGAAAACGTGTTCGAACTCGACGATATAAAGATCTTTGTCGGGGAAGAGGACGTAACGTCCAACTTCACTATCCTCTCGTGTAAAGAGGGGACGGTGACCATCGAGCGTCGTAAAGTGACGATCGGAACGGACACCGACAGCTTCATCTACGATGCCCAATCGCACGTCGTTCACAGCTATCATCTGCTCGAAAACACCCTCGCCGAGGGGCACGAACTCGTGTTCTCCTCTCCCGAACGCACCGATGTCGGCGAGACGGTGAACGAATTTACGGCGGTCGATATCCTTGCGGACGGGGTGTCCGTTCTCAAAAATTACGAACTCACGTATGTGAACGGCACGATCACCGTGAACCAACGCCCCATCACCATTCAAACGAATTCCGACGGAAAGGTCTACGACGCGACGGAGCTTTACAACGCCTTGTTCGAGGACGTGGGCGAATATCATGTTGTCGAAGGGCAAGAGTTCGTCGTGAACCATTCCACCCATATCACCAATGTATGGGAAACGTACGAGGGAAACAATGTTTTCGACGATTACGATATCCTTGCGGGCGAGCAGTCCGTTCTCGCAAATTACGACGTAACGCTCATAAACGGCACCCTCACCATCAACAAACGCCCCGTCACCATTCAGGCGAAATCCGCCGAAAAGATCTACGACGGGGAGGATTTCTTCTTTGCTGAATTCGATGATGTGGGCGAAGAGTACGGGATCGTCGAAGGGCAAAAGTTCGTCGTGAACCATTCCACCCATATCACCAATGTATGGGAAACGTCCGAAGGCAACAACGTATTCGACGAGTACGATATCCTCGCGGGCGGGGAGTCCGTTCTTGATAATTACGAAGTTACGCTCTTAAACGGCACCCTCACCATCAACCTGCGCCCCATCACCATTCAGGCGAAATCGGATACAAAGACCTATGACGGGGAGGATTTCTTCTTCGCTGAATTCGATGATGTCGGTGAATATCATGTTGTCGACGGGCAAATGTTCGTCGTGAAGCATTCCACCCATATCACCAATGTAAGGGAAACGCACGAGGGTAACAACGAGTTCGACGATTACGATATCCTCGCGGGCGAAACGTCCGTTCTCGCAAATTACGACGTGACGCTCAAAAACGGCACTCTCACCATCGAAAAACGCCCCGTCACCATTCGGGCGGGGTCGGATACAAAGACTTACGACGCGCAGGAGTTCTTCTGCACGGAATATATCGATGTCGGCGAAGATTTGTATCTCGTCGAAGGGCACAAATTCACCGCGCAGACGTACACCCGTATCACCAATGTAAGCGAGTCGGGCGATAACGTTTTCGGGGAGGACTTCCTGTTGCAGGACGAGAACGGGGAGGACGTAAAGGGCAATTATAGAGTAACGCTCAAAAACGGCACCCTCACGATCAACAAACGCGAAGTCACCATTCGCACGGGGACCGACGAAAAGGTGTACGACGCGACGGAGCTTTACAACGCCTTGTTCGAGGACGTGGGCGTATATCATGTTGTCGAAGGGCAAGAGTTCGTCGTGAAGCATTCCACCCATATCGTCAATGTAAGGGAAACGCGCGAAGGCAACAACGAGTTCGACGATTACGATATCCTTGCGGGCGAAACGTCCGTCCTTGATAACTACGATGTTACATTCGAAAACGGCACACTCACCATTACGCAGCGTCCCTTCTATGTGACGACGCATTCGAATTCCTTCGTCTATGACGACAGGGATCACTTCGACGATGGCTACGATTTCGAGCCGGAAACAAAGGATCGCGGCATTCTCGCATTGCACGAGGCGAGTGCTACGGTCAGCATCCCTACGCTCGTTCGCTTCGTCAAGGATTCGGGGAAGGGAAACAACGAACTCACCCTTTCCGATATCAAGATCGTTGTGAAAGGGGGCGACGAGGATGTCACCGACAACTATATCTACATGCCCGACGAAAACGTCCTCGGCGATCTCACCGTCAATCCGCGCCCCGTCACCATTCAAACGGGGGATGCCGAAAAGACGTACGACGGAGAGGAGCTGTTCTGCGAAACATTCGAGGATGTGGGCGAAGAGTACAAGATCGTCGAAGGGCATGAATTCGTCGTGGGGACTACCACCCATATCACCGATGTAAAGGATTCGGGCGCAAACGTCTTTTCGCCCGACTTCACGATTCGCCGCAAAGGGGAAACCGAAAACTTAAAGGACAATTACACCGTTACATTCCAAAACGGCACCCTCACCATCAACAAACGCGAAGTCACCATTCGCACGGGGACCAACGAAAAGGTGTACGACGCGACGGCACTTTACAGCGTCGAGTATTTCGAGGATGTGGGAGAGGTGCATCTCGTCGAAGGGCACACGCTCATTCCGCAGACATACACCCGTGTCACCAACGTTGCCGAAAAGGTGCCGAACGTCTTTGAAGAGGACTACCTGTTGCAGGATAGGAACGGGAAGGACGTAAAAGACAATTATATCGTCGAGTTCGAACACGGTACGCTCACCGTTACGCGGCTCACCATCAACATAAAGTCGCACTCCTCGGAGCACGTCTACGACGGAAAGTGGCAGTACGACGATACTTTCGAAGAGGGCATGGGAGAGGAGCTGTTGAAGGACAAGGCGCAACACTTCGTGTTCGATCACTCGCGGTGGAAGGTCCCGGGGACGTACGACAATATATTCACCGATATCAAGGTCATGCAGGGCGACGACGATATGACGGCGAACTACACGATCGAAACGGAATGGGGCACGGTGGAGATCACCAAACGCAAAATCTCGCTCGCATCGGATTCCGGAACCTTCGGTTACGACGGCAACGGACACACCGTCGGGTGGACGGCGTGGACGAAAGGCCAACTTGCGGAAGGACACACCTTCCAAGAGGGCGTTTTCCAACCGTTCAAAGACGCGGGCGAGCACGAAAACACGTTCGATCGGAGCAACGTGCGCATCCTCGATGAGAATGAGGAGGATGTCACCGATTGCTACAAATTTATGGACGACGATACATACGGCACCGTCACGATTTTGGCGCACATGTTCAAGATCTCCTCGAAGGACAGCGAGCATGTATACGACGGCGAATCGCACAACGGCATGCACGGCGAGGATTGGAAAGAGGGGATCGACTACACGGTAGAGACGGGCGGCGATTTCCCCGAAGGCTATACCTACGAGATCAAAGTGACAGGTGCCGATACGCTTCTCGATGTCGGGGGTAAGCCGAACAAGCTCACCTACGAAGTGCATATCTACGACAAAGAAAGGAACGAAGTCACGGAGAACTTCGACATCGACGACGAGACGTTCGGATGGTTCACCATCACGCCGCGCACGGCGTATGTCGTAACGCAGAGCAATAGTTGGACGTACGACGGCGAGCCGCATACCTTTGCCGAGTTCGGAGAAGGAAAGGGCTTCACGATCGAGGGCTTGGTAGAGGGACAGACCGTCATCTCCGCGTCGGCGACAGGTTCGATCGGCTATGTGACCAATGTTTCGGATGGGGAAGTTCCAAATACCTTCACCGTCGACCCTTCGGACGTTGTCATTCACGACGCGGAGAGCAACGTGATCCCTTCCGGGAACTATACGTTCGTGATAGAGAAAGACGGTACGGGTACGCTCACCATCACCCCGCGCGTCTTGTGCGTACAGCCTGACGGCAAGACGTTCGAGTACAACGGGGAGGATCAGTCCTGCTTGACATTCACCCTGTCCGAGCCGAAGGAGAACGAAGGGCTTCTCCACGGTCACACGCTCGAAGTGCTCACGGCGACGGCGGTGCGCAACTTCGTCGATTCGGGCAAGGAAAACCAAATCCTTACCTATCGGATCCTCGAAAACGGCACCGTCGACAGGACCGCAAACTATGAGCTTATTCAGGAAAACAAAGGCACGCTCACCGTTACGCCGCTCACCATCAACATAAAGTCGCACTCCTCGGAGCACGTCTACGACGGAATGATGTACCACGACGATACTTTCGAAGAGGATATGGGAGAGGAGCTGTTAAAGGACAAGGCGCAACACTTCGTGTTCGAGTACTTGGAGTGGAAGGTCCCGGGGACGTACGACAATATATTCACCGATATCAAGGTCATGCAGGGCAACGTCGATATGACGGCGAACTACACGATCGAAACGGAATGGGGCACGGTGGAGATCACCAAACGCAAAATCTCGCTCGAATCGGATTCCACGACGGAAGGTTACGACGGAAGCGGACACTCCGCGGGGTGGACGCAAGGGACGAAAGACCAACTTGCAAGCGGCGACAAAATCGAAGAAGAGGACGTTTTCCGGAATTTCCAAGACGCGGGCGAGCACGAAAACAAGTTTGATCGGGAAGATGTGCACATCTACGACGGGGATGGGAACGATGTCACCGATTACTACGAATTTGACGGTGAGGATAAGTTCGGCACCGTCACGGTGACGGAGCATACGATCACGATCTCCTCGACGGACAGCGAGCACGAATACGACGGCGAATCGCACAACGGCATGCACGGCGAGAAGTGGGAAGAGGGGGTCGACTACACGGTAGATACGGGCGACGAGTTCCCCGAGGGATATACCTACGAGATCACCGTCAAAGAGGCCGCGGAGCGTACAGATGTCGGGGATACGCCAAACACGCTCACCTACGAAGTGCATATCTATGACCAAGAAAGGAACGATGTCACGAAGAACTTCCTCATCGACGACGAGAAGTACGGGAAGCTCACCATCACGCCGCGCACGGCGTATGTCGTAACGCAGAGCAATAGTTGGACGTACGACGGCGAGCCGCATACCTTTGCCGAGTTCGGGGAAAAGAAGGGCTTCACGATCGAGGGATTGGTAAAGGGACAGACCGTCATCTCCGCGCGGGCAGTGGAAGATTCGATGAGCTTTTTGACCCATGTTTGGGAATCGGGAGTCCGGAATACCCTCACCGTCGATCCCGAGGATGTTGACATTCGCGACGCGGCGGGCAAGGAGATCTCTTCCTATAACTACAGATTCGAGACGCAGGCGCAAGGTACGCTCACCATCACCAAGCGTCCCATCACCGTGACCTCGGGGGATGCCGAAAAGGTCTACGACGGCGAACATATCGGTTCGAACGAATGCACTCCCGTGTACCCCGAACTTTATCCCGAGCTCATAGGGCACACCGTGGAATTTGAAAGCAATATTTCCGTCGTCGACGTGGGCGAGCATCCGAACACGGGCAAGGTAACCATTTACTTCAATCGCAACGCCGAGGGCGAAATGGACGTGACGCGCGATTTCGAGATCACGTTGCAGGAGGGCACGATCACCATCACGCCCCGTCCTTTCACCTACGAAACGGGCAGTCAGACGTGGATCTCCGACGGCGCATGGACTTTCCAAGGCCGCGCAGGGTGGGTCCAAGGCTTGGGTTCATGGCATTCGTGAAC